>DASYQW010000174.1 GCA_036005065.1 Candidatus Methylomirabilota bacterium
GCTCCAGGATCTGACGCCGGAGCTCGCGCGCCGGCTCGGCATTCCCGACCCGAAGGGCGTGGTCGTCACCGACGTGCGTCCGAACTCGCCGGCGGCCGAGGCCGGGATCAAGGAAGGCGACGTGATCCGCGAGATCGACCGCTCCCCGGTGAACGCCCTCGAGGATGTGGAGAAGGCCATGGCCCGGAAGCCGCGCGATGAGAAGCAGGTCTTGCTTCGCGTCGAGCGGCAGGGGGCCGGGCGCTACGTCGTCATCGAGGTCGGCTAGGATCAATCGGAGGGGGCCTCGGCGGCCCCCTCCGAGACCTCCCCCCAGGATAAGTCAAGTTGCGCGCCGGCAAAGCCGGCGCTCGGAGCGGACCACCGGACGCGCGGCGGCTGAGTTCGCGCTGCGCGCGGTCAGCCCGACAGGCTCTTAGTAAAACCCCCCGATGCCCCCCCGTCGTGGCGGCGGCGAAGCCGCCGCTCGGAGCACTCCTCGATGCGCCACGCGCTCGGCGGTCGGCGGGTTCTACACGGCTAGGACTCGGGCTCGAGCACGGCGACGGGGAACGTCCTGATGGCGGCCGCCAGCTCGACTGCCGGCCGGCCGTGGGCCGTCCGGCCCGGCACGCTCTCACCCGTGAACAGGTTCCGGTACGTCGGCGCGGCCGGGATGCTCTCGAGGAGCACCTCGGTGTCCTCCCATACCTCTGCTCCGAAGGGCAGGCCGTCGGGTCCCTGGAGCCGCGTGAACCAGCGCGGGGCGATCACCACCACGTGATCGTCCTGGGCGACGCGGGCGAGGGCGCACACGTGATCGGCCCGTGAGCCGCTGGCGCTGAGCGCGCGGTAGCCGCCGCCGGGCTGCAGCGCCGGGTGGCGGCGGCGGGCGGCGAGGGCCCGCCAGATGAGGTAGAGCTTCAGCCGGCCATCCGCCCGGGTGGCCACCAGCTCCGCCGCCAGCCCGCGCAGGTCGGCCTCCGGGCGGGCGCAGCGCGCCTCGAGGTCGGCCAGCAAGGCCGAGCGGTGCGCGTAATCGACCGGGCGGCGGTTGTCCGGGTCTACCAGGGAGAAGTCCCACAGCTCCGTCCCCTGGTAGAGATCGGGGACGCCGGGGCACGTGAGCTTCAGCACCGCCTGCGACAGCGCGGCGAAGAGCCCGGCGTCGGCGATCTCGGCGAGGAAGCCCTCGAGGTCGGCGAGGAACGCCGCGCTCTCGACGCGGTCCAGCACGCTGGCCACGTAGCGCTGGATGGCTCGCTCGTAGGGCTCGTCCGGGTTGATCCAGCTCGTGTTGATCTTGGCCTCGCGGACCGCCTTCAGCAGGTAGGACGTGAGGCGGTCCACGACGACCTGGTGAGCGGCGGCGTCCAGTTGCGTGAGCGGCCAGGCGCCGACCAGGGTCTGGTAGAAGAGGTATTCCTCGTTTCGGCTCGGGGCCAGCCGCTCGCCCACCGGCTGCCGCCGCCGGCGGTTCAGCCGCCGCCAGCGAGTGAGCCGAGCCTGCCACTCTCGCGGGATCTCCGAGAGCACCGTGATGCGCGCCCGGAGGTCCTCGCCGCGCTTCGTGTCGTGAGTCGCGGTCGCGCACATCGTGTAGGGCCAGCGCTCGGCGCGCTCGGCGTTCCGATGGTGGAAGGCCTCGAGCGGGATGCCGAACCGCTCGGGATCCCCGCCCACCTCGTTCAGCGAGACGAGCCGGTGGAAGGTGTAGAAGACGGTGTCCTCCACCGCCTTCGCCATCACGGGGCCCGTGAACTGCTGGAACTTCATGACGAACTCGAGCTGCGCCTGGCGGTACCCTTCGTCGGCTCCCTCCAGCGGCCGGAGCAGCAGCGTGTCCCGGACGAAGTCGTACACGGTCACGTTGGTCGTGGGATTGCGCCGGCGGGCCACGCTGACCGCGTGCTCGATCACCGCCCGATCGGCGGGGTGGACCTCGAAGTCGGCGGTGTAGGTCCGGTAGACGGGGAAGGCGGCGATGACTTCTCGCAGCGCCTCGGTGAGGCTCACCAGCGTGAAGTCGCGGGTGCGCCGGTGGCGCTCCGAGAGTCGGTCCAGCCGGTGCCCGAGCATCTGCAGCTCGCTGGCCAGGCTGATCCGCATGATGAGCCGCTTCTTGTCGTAGACCTCGTCGGGGTACGCGATCGACCGCCCGCTGTAGGCGCGGTAGATGCGGTCCATCACGCGGAAGTGTGTGCGGTCCACCAGGATGCCCGTCACGAGGTTCAGGAAGGTGTAGCCGGTCGTGCCGTGGATCGGCCATCCTTCCCGGAGACGCTCGGGGCCCGTGAGGATCTTCTCCACGACCAGGTAGCATCCGGGCTCCGGGCCCTCGCCGCGGCAGCGCTCCTGCAGCCGTTTGAGGTAGCCGGCCGGGTCGTAGAGGCCATCCAGGTGATCCACGCGGAGCCCAGTGACCTTGCCCTCGGCGAGGAGCCGGCCGACCAGCCGGTGCGTCTCCTCGAACACGACCGGATCTTCCACCCGGATGGCCGCCAGCTGGTTCTCGTCGAAGAAGCGGCGGTAGTTGATCTCCTCGGCGGCCACCCGCCAGTAGGCCAGGCGGTAGGCCTGGCGCTCGAGCAGCGCGTCGAGCCGGTCGAAGCTCTTGAGGTCGCCCTTCTGGCCGTTGAAGATCCGGATGTTCTCGTCGAGGAACTGCCGCACCGCGGGGGCGCCGTCGCGCAGCCGCTCGAGCCGGCGCCGCACCACCTCGGTCTCCCGCCGCCGCTCCCGGTACTTTTCGACGTCGGCGTCGCGCTGGCCGGGGAGGTTCCGGAGAGCCGTGCTGATGCTGCGGAGCTCCATGACATCCGGGTGCTCCGGGCCCGGCTCGGCGTCGAGGCGGCCGACGTCCAGCTCGAGGATCGCGGTGGCCGAGCGCGGGTCGATCGGGAGCTGGAAGTCGTGATAGCGGACGTAGAAGGCGCCCCGGTCGTAGACCACGGTCAGCTCGCCGCGCTCCAGCACGATCCCGTACTGGTCGCCCAGGATCGGCAGCAGCAAGCGGTCGCGGAGCGCGACCTTGATCGGGGACCAGTCGACGTCGAAGACCCGCGCGAAGTACGAGCCGGGCCCGTGGGTGAGGACGTCCATCCACCAGACGTTGCCCGCTTCGCCGACCCCCATGTGATTCGGGATGATGTCGAGGATCTGGCCGAGGCCGTTGGTCGCCAGTACCGCGACGAAGGCGTCGTAGTCGGCCTCCGAGCCGACTTCCGGATTCAGGCGGTTGTGATCCGAGACGTCGTAGCCGTGCAGGCTGCCGGGCCGGGCCTTGAAGTACGGCGAGGCGTAACAGTCGGTGATGCCGAGGCGACGGAGATAGGGCACGACGGCGGCCGCGTCCCGGAACGTGAAGCGGTGGTTGAACTGGAGCCGGTACGTTGCCCAGGGGAGCCGCCGGGGGAGCGAGGCGGCTGTTTGGGGACGACCGGGCTCGGCGCTCACGTGTCAGGACCTGTGTCGCGGGCCGCCCGGTGCCCGGACAGGCCCTCGAATCCAGTCTACCGCGACTCCGCGTGGCTGTCGCGGGGCCCGTCCCCGTCGCGGGTCGGCGCCTTGCTCGACCTCGGGGGCGCGTGCTAGAGTCGCCCGGTCGGGGCGCGATGCCGATCCTGTTCGTGGTCAAGCGGTCCCGCAAGCCACTCTGCGACGCCCTCAAGCGCCTGGTGGAGAGGCCCGGCCTGGTGGCCGTCGTCCTCGACCGCCGCCGCGCCGCGGAGGCCGGTTCTCCCCCGCGCGGGCTCGTAGACCGGCTGCGTCAACCGCTGGACGCCGATGCCGCGCGCACGTGGGACACGCTCGGCCTCATCGTCGTCAAGGTCCGCGCGCTGCCCGAGCCGGCGCCGGCCCCGCCGCGCCCCGGCCGGACCGCCGCCGGCCCTCCCCGGCGTCCGGCGCGGCGGAGGTGATCCCGGCGGTGTCCCGGATCCGGACCCTGCTCGGCGTCGGCGTGCCCATGCGTGATGGCGTCCGCCTCTCCACCGACGTCTACCTGCCCGACGCGCCCGGCCCGTTCCCGGTGATCCTGATCCGCACACCGTACGGCAACAACCTCGAAGCCCAGGTCCAGGACGCGATCCACTTCGCCCGGCGCGGCTACGCGGTGGCGATCCAGGATTGCCGCGGCCGATACGATTCCGAAGGGGAGTGGTCGCCGTTCGTCCACGAGGCGCTCGATGGCTACGACGCGCAGGAGTGGTGCGGTATCCAGCCCTGGTCGACCGGCAAGGTCGGGACCAGCGGCGCCTCGTACGTGGCCCTGACCCAGTGGCTGCCGGCCCCCCTCCGCAACGGGCACCTCGCCGCCATGGCGCCGCGGGTCGGCTTCTCGAACCTCTACCACAACTGGGTGTACACCGGCGGTGCCTTCCAGCTCGGCTTCAACCTCCGCTGGGCCGCCATTCAGATGCACGGGCGGACGAACCAGGTCCAGTACCTCTGGATGCCGTCCGAGCAGCATCTCTCGACCCTGTTCTGGCACCTGCCGCTCATCACCGGCGACGAGAACGCCGGCCGCGTCTGCGAGTTCTACAAGGAATGGATCCGCCATCCGGCCTACGATTCGTACTGGGAGAAGCTGGGCAACGTCGAGAAGGACTACGATCAGATCGACGTGCCCGCCTACGGGTTCGGGGGCTGGTACGACGTCTTCCTCCAGTCCACCCTGAACAACTTCATGGGCGTGCGGGCCCGCGGGTATTCCGAGCGCGCCCGCCGCGGCCAGAAGCTCCTGATCGGCCCCTGGATCCACGACCTCGGCGCCCGCGGGACGCGGAGCCGGACCGGCGACGTCGACTTCGGGCCGGACTCGGTCCTCGACCTGCGCGCCGAGGAGCTGCGCTGGTTCGATTACTGGCTCCGCGGCGTCGACACCGGCGTCATGGCCGAGCCTCCGGTGCGCGTCTTCGTGATGGGGGCGAATCGCTGGCGCACGGCCGAGGACTGGCCCATCCCCGGCACGCGGTTCGTCGAGCACTACTTCCACGGCGGCGGCCGGGCCAACTCCCTCTTCGGCGATGGGCACCTCGATCGGCGCCGGCCCGAGGCCGAGCCGCCCGACACCTTCCTCTACGATCCGCGCGACCCGGTGCCGACCCTCGGCGGGAGCACGTGCTGCGGCGAGGACATCACGCCCATCACCATGGGGCCCCGCGATCAGCGGCCGGCCGAGTGGCGCCCGGACGTCCTCGTCTACACGACGCCGCCGCTCGAGGCGGACGTGGAGGTGACCGGGCCGATCAGGGTCGTGCTGTGGGCGGCGTCCACCGCCCCCGACACCGACTTCACGGCGAAGCTCGTCGACGTCTACCCGTCCGGCTTCGCGATGAATGTCGCCCAGGGGATCATCCGGGCTCGCTTCCGGGAGTCCTGGGAGAACCCGGCGCTGCTCAGGCCGGGGCAGATCTACCGGTACGAGATCGACTGCTGGTCCTCGTCGAACTGCTTCCAGACGGGGCACCGGATCCGCGTGGAGATCGCCTCGGCGAACTTCCCCCAGTTCGACCGGAACCCGAATACCGGCCGCGCCTTCGGGCTCGACGCCGAGCTTCAGCCGGCAACGCAGACCGTCTACCACGACGCCGCCCACCCGTCCCACATCCTCCTCCCCATCGTGCCCTGAGCGGGACTGGCCCGCGCCGCCCGGCGCTGGGAGATCGGGCCTCCCCGAGCCTACTTGAGGAGTCCCGGGAAGAGCACGGCGATGCCGTCCACGATGAACTCCACGGCCGTCGCCGCGATGATGAGACCGGTGAGGCGGGAGGCGACGTTCATCCCCGTGCGCCTGAGGACGGACGCCAGGAGCGGGGCCAGCCGGAAGACGACCAGGATCACCACCCCCACGCTGACGATCGCCGCCACCACGAGGATCGCGTGCGCGAGCGAGGCGTGGCGGTGGGCGTAGACGATCACGGTGCTGATGGCGCCGGGGCCGGCGAGGAGGGGCGTGGCCAGCGGCACCACGGCCACGGCGGCCGGGTCGCCGTGCGGCGTGGACCCCGCCACCGGCGGAGCGCCCGCGTCGCCGGACATCATGGCGAGCGCCGAGAGGAGCAAGAGGATGCCGCCGGCGATGCGGAAGGCGGGGATCGTGATCCCGAGCGCCCTCAGGACGAGCTCTCCCAGGAAGAAGGACACGAGCAGGATCACGACCACGGCGGTGGCGGCGATGAGCCCGACCCGATGCTTGTCCGCGACGGAGTGGTGGCCCGTGAGCGCGGTGAAGACCGGGATCTTCCCCAGCGGGTTCGTGATCGCGAGCAGAGCCGCCAGAAGCTGCACGTACTCGGGGAGATCGAGCATGGGCCTGGCCGCTAAGGCGGCGCCGGGACGGCCGTCACCGGTGGCGTGGTGCGTCCATCCTCTCGTCCCGTGGACTGAATGGCGAGGACTTCAGACGTCCCGTTGCGGCGCCGCGCCTCCGAAGCGCCTCCATCGCGCCGCCAGGACGCCCGTCATCGCGCCGGCCGCCAGCACCTGGGCGACGTCGATGACCGGATAGAACCAGCTGACCGCCAGCTCGCCGCTGATCCAGCTGGCGGTGACGCCAAGCAGGACGCTCGAGCCACCGAGGACCCAGCCCCGGAATCGTCTCTGGACCAGGTAGGGAACCGCGAGTCCCAGCACGACTCCCGAGGCGACGGGGAACACTTCCTCCATGGCAGCCTCCCTGTGTGGTGTCGCCCTGCCCGCAGTGCGCCGTCGGGGAAACTGTAGACATCCGGCCCGGAACTGTCAATCGCCCGTCCGTCGCACCGTGCCGGCCGGTTGCGCGACCGGACCCCGCTGGCCTATCATCGCGGACGGCCTGTCACCGCGACCCCGATCCGGGCGGTGCCGAAACCTCCAGCATGCGAGGTGAGCCCGATGGATCCCGTTCTGTTCCAGGCCCTTCGGTGGCGCTGTATCGGTCCTCCGCGTGGGGGGCGCGTGGTCGCGGTCGCGGGACACCCCCGCGAACCCATGGTCTTCTACTTCGGCGCGGTGGCGGGGGGAGTGTGGAAGACGACCGACGGCGGCACGTACTGGGAGAACGTCTCCGACGGCTACTTTCGCTCGGCGGCCGTCGGCGCGCTGGCGGTGGCCGAGTCGGACCCCAGCGTCATCTACGCCGGGACGGGGGAAGCGACGATCCGGATCGACGTCTCCTACGGCGACGGCGTCTACAAGACGACCGATGGCGGCACGAGCTGGGCGCACGTCGGACTGGCGGATACCCGTCACATCGGCAAGATCCGCATCCACCCCCGGGACCCCGACCTGGTGTACGTCGCCGCGCTCGGCCACGCGTTCGGGCCGAGCCGGGAGCGCGGCGTGTTCCGGTCGAGGGACGGCGGCCGGACCTGGCAGCAGGTCCTCTTCCGGAGCGACAAGGCGGGCGCGATCGACCTCGTCTTCGACCCGGGCAATCCCCGCATCCTCTACGCGGCCACCTGGCAGGTGTACCGCCACTTCTGGACGCTCTCGAGCGGAGGGCCGGACAGCCGGCTCTACAAGTCGGCGGACGGAGGCGACACCTGGACCGACATCACGGACCACGTGGGACTGCCGCGCGGCATCAAGGGGAAGATCGGGGTCACCGTGTCCCCGGCCCGGGGGGAGCGCGTCTGGGCCATCCTCGAGGCCGAGAAGGCCGGCCTCTACCGGTCGGACGACGGCGGCCGGACCTGGGAGCTCGTCTCCGACAACCGTGACCTGATACACCGCCCCTGGTATTACTGCCACGTCTTCGCCGATCCCGTCGATGCCGACACCGTCTACGTGACCAACCTCAAGATGTGGAAGTCCACCGATGGGGGGCGCACCTTCACCGAGGTCACGACGCCTCACGGGGACAACCACGACCTCTGGATCGACCCGCGGGACCCCCGACGCATGATCGAAGGCAACGACGGCGGCGCCTGCGTCTCGTTCAACGGGGGCCAGAGCTGGTCGACGATCTACAACCAGCTCACCGCGCAGTTCTACCATCTGGCCATCGACGACCAGCATCCCTACCGCGTCTACGGCACCCAGCAGGACAACTCGAGCGTGAGCGTGCCGAGCGCCTCCGAGAACGGCGGCATCACCTGGGGGGACTGCTACCCGGCCGGCACCGGCGAGAGCGGGTACATCGCGGTGCATCCCCGTGACCCGAACGTCGTCTACGTCGGCGCGGTCGGCAGCTCGCCCGGCGGCGGGGGCGCGCTCCAGCGCTACGACCACCGCACGCGCCAGATCCGGCTCGTCACCGTGTGGCCGGAGCTCTACTACGGGCGGGGCGCCAAAGCCCTCAAGTATCGCTTCGCCTGGACCTTCCCGATCGTCTTTTCCCCCCACGACCCCGGCACGCTCTACGCCACCGGAAATCTCGTCTTCCGCACGCGCGACGAGGGCGGGAGCTGGGAGGCGATCAGCCCCGACCTCACCCGTCAGGACTCGACCAAGCTCGAGGCCTCGGGCGGGCCCTTGACCAAGGACACGAGCGGCGCCGAGCACTACGGCACCGTCTACGCCTTCGTCGAGTGCCCCCACGAGCGGGGCGTCCTGTGGGCCGGGAGCGACGACGGCCTGGTCCACGTGTCGCGGGACGACGGCCGGAGCTGGAAGAACGTGACCCCGCCCGATCTGCCCGAGTGGTCCCTGATCGCCACCCTCGAGGTGTCGCCCCACCAGCCCGGCACGGTCTACCTGGCCGCCACGCGCTACAAGCTCGACGACTACCGCGCCTACCTCTACGAGACCGAGGATTACGGCGGCACCTGGCGTGCGCTGGCCGGCGGCTTCCCGGCGGGCGAGATCAGCCGCGTGATCCGGGAGGACCCGGTCCGGCGTGGTCTCCTCTACGTCGGCACGGAGACCGGGGTCGTCGTCTCCTGGGACGACGGAGTCACCTGGCACCGCCTGCCCTGGAACCTGCCGGTGTCGCCCGTCTACGACCTCGCCGTCAAGAACGGCGACCTGGTGGCGGCGACTCACGGCCGGTCATTCTGGGTCCTGGACGATGTGACCCCGCTGCGGGCGGTGACGGCGGAGTCGGCCGAGGTGGCCCAGCTCCTCCCGCCGCGCCCCACCGTGCGGCCCTGGCAGAACTGGAGCGTCGACCTCTTCCGGGGGCCGGGCAAGACGCAGAAGAACTACATGATGGCGCTCGGGACCGGGCTGACCTTCTACGAGGACCGGACGCCCGAAGGCGAGCGCGTGCGGACGTTTCTCGACGCCGGCGAGAACCCGCCGCCCGGCGCCATCGTCTACTACGTCATCAGGGGCGCGCCCCCCGGTCCCGTGTCGCTCAGCTTCCTCGACGCGACCGGCGCGGTGATCCGCTCGTTCGGGACACGGCCCGAGGAGCCGCCGCCATCGGCTCCTGAGGGGGGGACGAGCGCGCCACCCGGCGCGGAGGTGACGTCGGTCGCGCCCGAAGGCGCGCCGAAGGATCAGCGCTACGTCACGGCCAAGCCGGGGCTCAACCGCTTCGTGTGGGACCTCCGCTACCCCGGCGCCGAGAAGGTTCCCGGCGACGTCACCACCGAGAAGGCGATCACGGGCCCGCTCGCGCCTCCCGGCGCCTACCGGGTCCGCCTCACGATCGGCGATCGATCGTGGACGCAGTCCTTCGAGATGCGCCAGGACCCGCGCGTGCCGGCCAGCCGGGCCGATCTCGATGCCCAGTTCGCCCTCTGGAGCCGGCTCCGCGACACCCTGTCCGAGACCCATGCCGGCATCAATCGGCTGCGGCGTATCCGGCGCCAGGTGACCGAGTGGTCCCAGCGCGTCCGCGAGGCCGCGGCGCCCGGTGAGGACGCCCCCGAGCGCCTCCGGGCCATCGCCCGGGCGGCCGATACGCTCACGGCGCGACTCACCGACATCGAGACCGAGCTGATCCAGAGCGGCGCCCGGAACTCGAGCGATACGCTCCGGCTTCCCGCCGGCCTCAACCTCCGCCTCGCGGCCCTGATGAGCGTGCTGTCGAGCGCCGACGCCGCGCCTCCCCGGCAGGCGTTCGAGGTCTACGATCACCTGGCGGGTCGAGCCCGCCACGAGCTGGACCGGCTCCAGGCGCTGGTCGCGAGCGATGTCGCCGCCTTCAACACCCTGGTGCGCGAGACCGGCCTCCCGGCGATCGGAACCCAGTAGCGACCGCCTCGGGCCCGATGCCCGAGCGATTCCGAGACCTCCCGCGCCCGGGCAGCGCCGCGGCGGTTCGTGGATGCGGCGCGGCGCGCGGAACTAATCGAGCCGGTGCGGGCGGGCTGGGCTGCCCTGCGCTGACCGGCGGGTGTCGGCTGCCTCGGAGTCTGTCGGGTCAGCCTCGGCTGGTACCACCAGTGGACCGAGTTCACGAGCCCCAGCCCCTGGTGTCGGGCCGCGGCGTGCGGTATCGTCAACGTGCCGCGCGAGCCGTCCCTCCGGGCGGCGTCGTGGGCACCGCCGGCAGGGGCAGAGCCTTAGGCCGGGGGTAGGACGGTCTACCTATTCGGCCGCAGCACCCGCCAGCTCGTGCGCTCGGTGGTCAACATGCCGACGGAGAAGCAGAACGGCTTCGGCAAGGTCGTCGCGATGGACGGCGACATTCTCGTGGTCGGCGCCGGCGGTGAGGAGGTGTCGGGCCAAGAGGCGGCCGGGGTTGGGTACGACTATCGTGCCGAGGTCGGCTACCTCAAGATCGTCCAGAACGCCTACCTGACCCGCAAGGAGTTCATGGTCCCACCTCCCGTCCCCGCCCGCGCACGCCGGGCGTCCCGCCAAGTCGCCCGGGTGGGGCCGCCGGGGGCGGCTGAAGAGGCGGCGAGGATCATGAGAGGATCATGAATTGTCGATCGACCTGAGCTCGGTCGGGGGCTTGCCGGGGGGCTCCTTAGCCGACTAACCTCGCCCGTTCTTCGCTTCGACGGTTCTGACCGTCGCTGGTGTATTCTCTACAGGGCAAAACCCGATAACACCTTGCGTGGAGATGAAACATGACGCCGTCGGTTGACGCTGAAATCCTCGAGCGGTTGGGCCAGCTTGTGCGGGTCGTTGCCATACAGGTGGCCTCCGACAAGAGCATGACCGAGCGGGCGCGCCTCCTGAAGCTGGCTGGGCTCGACAACCAGACGATCGCCGAAGTGTTGAACACTTCACCAGCGGTGATTCGGACCCTAACGTCTAACTTGCATCTCCGTAAGCCGACCCGGCAGACGCGCCCGGGGGGTAGAGCGGGGAGGCGTCGGTAATGGCTGAGGTCGAAGCGGATAAGACGGATCGTGTCGAGCGTCTCCTAGCCTTGTTACTCCTGGGCGAGCTTCGCGGTGCCTCTCAGCGAGAAAAGATCGCCCAGCTGAGCCTCGCCGGCTTCTCGAACGTTGAGATCGCGAACCTTCTTCAGACGACTTCGGCTGTGGTAGCGCAATCGCTCTATGAGCATCGTCGAGATTCGACAGCGCGAAAGCCCCGGCCCAAGAAGCCCAGACGCCGAGCGTAGGCGACCGCCATGCCACGGGTGGCTGATTTTCGCAAGGCGGCCTTCAGCGCGAGCCGCGTCGATGGGTGCGGTAAGGATATTGGCAGTCGGGTGTATTGGAAGCTGTACGCCATCGAGAACGTCATCCGAGTGATCATCAACTCGGTGTTGACGACGCAAATCAACGCGAACTGGTGGACTACAGCCGTGGACCCTGACACCCAGCGACAAGTGCAACGATTCAGAGCGACCTACGCCCAACAGCCATGGCACGGTGTTCCGGGCAACCACGACATCTACTACACGAACCTCTCAGACCTGGGCGAGATCATGCGGGCGAACAGCAACCTGTTCCTGCCTATCATCCCAGATATAGATCAGTGGGTAGCCCGGATTGAGCAGCTGAGGCTGCCGCGAAACATTGTGGGCCATATGAACTGGCCAACGGCGACCGACAGAAACCGAATCGACGTCCTATACGCGGACGTGCAGGCGTTGGCCACGCACCTGGTCGGATCGGGGCGGCTGACCATGGTGATCCCGTAACTGACAGGAGGAGGGAGACTTTTGGCAGAGCGGGCTCAGGGGAACTCGGACGATGTAAAGCGGTTGCTCATTCTGCTGCTGTTGAAGCTGGGCGCGACCTCCGACGAGATCGGAACCGCCTTGGGCGTGGACCCCAGCGCGGTGCGCCGACTGGTGCCAGGGCGAAGGATCAAAAGGATTCGGTTTGTTGAATCCGACTAGCGTGCCGGCCACAGCAGCCGGGTGGCGACGCGGATCCCCCGGGCGGCGAGCGCCAGGCAGAGCGCGTCGATCAGTGCCTTCAACACCCTGGTACGCGAGGCTGGCCTCCCCGCGATCGGCACCCAGTAGCCATCGTCATCCCGACCGCCGACGGTTGGTGTGCCACTTCGAGCGCCGGCTTTGCCGGCGCAACCTGTCCGGGGGGAGGAACTAGCGAAACCGGGGAATGACCTTCTCGGCGAAGCGGCGCATGGATCCGCGCACCGCCTCGTCGGCCAGGCCGCCGAAGTTCATCCAGCAGATCGCGTAGGTGAGCCCGAGGGCCTCGCGCAGCTGGATGAGGCGGTCCGTCACCCGCTCGGCGTCGCCGAAGAGGACGACGTCGTTGGCCAGGAAGTCGTAGGTCACCGTCTCGAGGTTCGCCTTGGCCCGCGCGTAGAACCGGTACGCCTCGGGGACCCGCGCCGGGTCCTTCGACTCGGCGATGACGCGGGCGAGTGTCTGAAAGTACCAGAGGATGGAGCGCTCGGTGTCGCGCCGGGTCGACCCCGCGTCGTCCCCCACGTGGGTGAAGTAGAGGGCGGGGACCTCGAGCTCGGATGGCGAATGGCCGCTCTCGACCCAGACCCGCGCGTACGTCTCGTAGGCGCCCTTCATGAGGTGCACCGGCGTGATGGAGGGTGCGGAGAGAAACCTCTCGCCGCGCCGGGCGACCCGCTCGAAGGTCTCCGGGCTCACGCAGGCGATGCGAATCGGGGGGTGCGGCCGCTGGACCGGCTTGGGCAGGACGGGCACGTCGCGCACGCGGAAGTACTTGCCGTCGAAGTTCACCCGCTCCTGCGTCCAGGCCTGCTTGATGATGGCGAGCGTCTCGTCGAAGCGCTCGCGGCTCTCGTCCATCGCGAGGTCGAAGCCGGCGTATTCGGCCGGCTGATAGCCGCGCCCGACGCCGAAGTCGAGCCGTCCCTCCGAGAGGACATCGACCATCGCCCACTCCTCGGCCGTCCGTAGCGGGTGGTTGAAGGGAAGGATGGCCACGGCGGTGCCGAGCTGGACCCGGCGGGTCCGCTGGGCCAGCGCGCCGGCCAGGACGGCCATGGACGGGCAGATGCCGTACTCGGAGAAGTGGTGCTCGGCGAGCCAGACGGCGTCGAAGCCGAGCTCCTCGGCGTAGGCGGCCTGGCCGAGGGCATCGGCGTACACGCGCTCCTGGGTCTTCCAGGGGGGCTGCTCGAGGAGGAAGAAGAGGCCGAACTTCATGGCGGGCGCCTCCGAGACCTTCGAATCCGGCACCGTATCCTACCATGCTTGATATCCTCCACCTTGACGATCTGCCGCAGCGCCGAGGCCGAGGACTCCGACCCCGCGGCGTCGGGCGGTGGGGCCGCCTCGGCGGGATCCGGATCCGGCTTCTTTCGCTTGCGCTTCATCGTGTACTCTTCAGGTGCTCGGCGATCGAGCCGGCCATTCTATTATGACCCGCGGACGGCTGACCCGCGCCTGGCGCGGCCGGCGGGGTGAAGGAGTCGCTCATGGACTTGGGCCTTCCTGGCCTCCGACCAGGCGGCCTACATCACCGGCGTGGCCATCAACTTCGACGGCGGGCTGGCGCCAGTGGTCTGACGCGGCTCCACCGCTTGACGCCATGTCGGGGGGAGCATAGAGTCTCGCCCGGGCCTCCGGTCCCGCCCAGGGGCGTGTCGGGGTAATCCGGTGCCTGCGACCGACCGTGCGCTCATCGAGGAGCGCTCCGGGCGCGGGCTGTGCCCGCGCAACCCTCCTGGGGGAGGTTTGGAAGGGGGCCGTCGAGGCCCCCTCCCATAAACAGCCGATGACCCGCTATCTGATCCGGCGGTTCCTCTGGGCCGTGGTGGTCCTCTTCGGGATCACGCTGGCGGCGTTCCTGGTCGTGCACCTGAGCGGCGATCCGGCCGCGCTCTACATGGGGCCCGAGGGCACTCAGCAGGACTACGAGATCCTGCGGGCGGCGCTGGGCTTCGACCGGCCCTGGCCCGAGCAATACGGCCTGTTCCTGGCTCGCGCCGTGCGGGGCGACTTCGGCCGGTCGCTCCGGCACCAGCAGCCGACGCTGCCGCTGGTCCTCCAGAAGCTCCCCGCCACGCTCCGGCTCGCCCTGGCCGCGATGGTGCTGGCCGTCCTGCTCGCCGTGCCGCTCGGGATCGTGTCGGCGATCCGGCGCAACTCGGCCCTCGATACCGGCGCGATGATGTTCGCGCTGTCGGGCCAGTGCCTGCCGACCTTCTGGCTCGGCATCCTGTTGATCCTCGTGTTCGCGGTCAACCTGCGGTGGGCTCCGGTCTACGGAGGGGACGGGCTCGGCGCCCTCGTCCTGCCCGCCGTCACCCTGGGCGTCTGGGCGATGGCTCGCACGGCGCGGATCACCCGGTCGAGCATGCTGGAGGTCCTCCATCAGGACTTCATGCGGACGGCGCGGGCCAAAGGGCTCGGCGAGGGCAGCGCGGTCCTCCGCCATGCCCTCCGAAACGGCGCCATCCCGATCGTGACGGCGCTGGGGCTCGAGCTGGGGAACCTCCTGGGGGGCGCCGTCATCACCGAGGCCGTGTTCGCCTATCCGGGCATCGGCCGGCTGGCCGTCGAGGCCGTGGTGAACAAGGACGTCCCGCTGATCCAGGCGCTCGTCTTCACGGTGGCCGCCGCGCTGGTCCTCCTGAACATCGCCATCGATCTCCTGTACATGGTGCTGGACCCCCGGGTCCGGCTGGCGTAGCGTCCGGCGAATGAGCCTTCCTCTCACCCTGCCCTCGCCCCCGATGGAGGAGCGAGTCAAGGCGCGCCCGGGGTGGATCGCGTCGTGGCGGCGCACGCGCATCTTCCTGGCCTCCACGGGCGCGCGCTTCGGCGCGGTGGTGGCGCTCCTGGTGGCCCTCTGTGCGCTCGCGCCCGGGCTCGTGGCACCGGCCGACCCGAACGAGCAGCAGCTCCTCGCCCGCTTCACGCCGCCCGCGAGCCGCACGGCTGAGGGGACGCTGGCCGTGCTCGGCACCGACCAGCTCGGTCGCGACGTCCTGAGCCGCGTCATCTTCAGCGCCAAGACGTCGGTCCTCATCGGCCTGGCGGCCGTGATGGTCGCCGGGACCCTCGGAACCACGCTCGGCCTCCTGGCCGGCTTCCGGGGCGGCCTGGCCGATCACCTGATCATGCGGCTCTGCGACATGCAGCTGGCCTTTCCCTTCATCTTGCTCGCCATCACCGTCATCGGGGTCCTCGGCCCGAGCATCCGGAACATCGTCCTGGTGGTCGGCCTCGCCAACTGGGTGTGCTACGCCCGGGTGGTCCGGGCCGAGACCCTGGCCATCCGCGAGCGGGCGTACGTGGACGCGGCCCGGTCGCTGGGGCTGCCGCCGGCCTGGATCGTGTGGCGACACGTCCTGCCCAACGTCAGCGCCTCGCTGATCGTGGTGGCCACCTTCGGCGTGGCCGGGGCCATCCTCACCGAGGCGGGCCTGAGCTTCCTGGGTCTCGGCGTGCCGCTTCACATCGCCTCGTGGGGCGGGATGCTGGCCGAGGGACGGCAGTTCGTGGACACGCGGTACTGGCTCGCGCTCTTTCCGGGGGCGGCGCTCTTCCTGACCGTCATGGCCATCAATCTCCTGGGGGATGCCCTGCGCGACGCCCTCGACCCCTACGTGCAGATCCGGAAGTCCGTCGATCAGCTATGAGCGAAGTGCCTCGTGACCCGACAAGGAGGAGTCCATGAAGCCGATGCGCATCGGATGGCGGTGGATCGGTGGCCTGAGCCTGGGCCTGAGCGTCCTGCTGGCGCTGTCGCTGCCGGGGCTGAGCCCCGCCCAGCCGAAGCCCGTGGTGGTGGTCCAGTCGGGCGAGGCCGCCACTCTCGACTGGCACATGCACTGCGACAAGAACGCCCACGAGCCGGACCGCCAGATCTTCGACACGCTCCTCCGGCGGAACCTCAAGACCCTCCAGCTCGAGGGGAACCTGGCCGAGTCCTGGCGGCTCCTGAACGACACGACCTGGCAGTTCAAGCTCCGCCGCGGGGTCAAGTTCCACAACGGCGAACCCTTCGACGCCGCCGCCGTCAAGTTCAGCATCGAGCGGGTCCTGAACCCGCAGCAGGGCGCCCCCGGCCGGACCAGCGTCGCCACCATCGACCACGTCGACGCGCTGGATCCCTATACCGTCAACGTCGTCACCAAGACGCCCTTCCCGCTGCTGCCGGTGCGGATGAGCCCCGGGCACTGCGGCACGGTCGGCATCGTCCCGCCCAAGTACGTCGCCCAGGTCGGCGATGCCGGGTTCGCGGTCAAGCCGGTCGGGACCGGGCCCTACAAGCTGGTGGAGTGGATCAAGGACGAGCGCCTCGTGCTGGAGGCCAACAAGGACTACCACCGCGGCGCGCCGGCCATCGAGCGACTGGTCTTCCGCCCGGTGCCGGAGCTCACGACGCGGGTGGCCGCCCTGCTGTCGGGCCAGGCCGACCTCGTCAGCGACGTCCCGCCCGACCAGGTCGCCAAGATCAAGGCCAGCGGCGTCGCCCGGATCGAGGTGAGCACGCTCGGCGGCTTCGTCATCATGGTGAAGATGACAAACTACCTCATGCCCGGTCCCTGGCAGGACGCGCGCGTGCGCCGCGCCATCAACCTGGCCGTCGACATGGACACCATCATCAAGACCGTGCTCGAGGGCTACGGCCAGGTGCTGGGGGTGCCGCTCGAGAAGGAGGCGTTCGGCTTCAACCCGAGCGTGAAGTGGTGGGGGTACGACCCGGAGCGCGCCAAGGCCCTCCTGCGGGAGGCCGGTTATCCGAACGGCTTCGAGATGACGCTTCACGCGCCGAATCGGCGCTACATGAACGACATCGAGGTGATGCAGGCCATCGCCTCCATGCTGGGCAAAGTGGGGATCAAGGCTCACGTGCAGGTGTGGGAGCAGAGCATCTACACGACCAAGTGGCGGAAGCGCGAGCTCCTGCCCGCCTACATGACGGCGTGGGGCGGCGCCGGGATCTTCGACGGCGACCTGCTGGTCAACTCGCTTCACTCGAAGTCGGCCCTGGCCATCCACAAGAACGAGGATCTGGACCGGATCCTGGAGCAGGCCCAGGGCTCGAACGACCCCGAGCGGCGGAAAGCGCTCTACGGGAAAGCGCAGGAGATGATCTACGAGGACGCGCCGATCATCAAGGCGTACCAGCAGGCGCACATCTTCGGCATCAGCAACCGGCTCGACTGGAGCCCCTGGATCGACAACATGCTCTTCCTCTACGACGCCAGGCTCAAGTAGGCGACCGCCTCGTGTGACCGCTCCCGCGGCGGAGCCCCTCACGGCTCGGGCGCCGGGCTACGGGCTGGCCGTCGAACGGGCTACAATGAGGCCACATCGTGATCGGGGCGAGCGAGCATTCCCGAGAGCCTGACGCCGAGGTCTCCGGCGCCGGGCCTCGTCCGTGGACCGGGACGGGGCCAGCCGAGGAACCTCTCGGCGTCCCCACGACGACGCCCGAGCGGGAGTTCGCGGCGCGGGTGCCCCCGGTCCCGCCTCCACCGCCTCCACCCCTGCCGGCGACGCACCGCGTGGTGTTCATCGACGTCGAGAACACGGCCCGGACCGAGCACATGGCGCGCGTCATCGAGCACCTGGGGCTCGTCCGGATCGGTCCGGACATTCAGCTGGTCGCGGTCGGGAACTGGCGCGTCATCGGACAGGAGACGGCGCGGCTCCTGGCGTCGCGAGGCGCCCAGCTCGTCCACAGCGCCCCCTCCGTCGGCGTCCGCGACTGGACCGACCTCCGCATCGCGGTCAGCGCCGGGGTGTGGCTCGCCGGCGCCCGTGCCGGCGACACCCTGGAGATCGTCTCCGACGATCGCGCCTTCGACGCCGTGGGCGATGTGGCCGCCGCGCTCGGCATCGGCTTCCGCCGCCTCTCCTATCGGATCCTCGTCGGGACCCGGGCCAAGCCCACCCCCGAACCGGCGGCGCGCGGAGAAGCGGCGCGCGGGGACCGGTCGCGGCGCCCGCGCCGGCCCCCGCGCGCCCGGGAAGCCGCGCCAGCTCCGGAGGCGGCGTCGCCGACCGCCCACACCGCGCCGCACGACGAGCTCGTGGACATCGTGCGCGAGCTCGCCGAGGCCGCCCCGGGCCGGTCCGTGCTCATCGACACGCTCGCCCGCACGCTGAAGGCGCGTGGATACGGCCGGACGCCGGGCTCCCCGCGCCTGATCACCCGGCTCCGCCGGATCAAGGAGGTCTCGGTCAGTCCGGACGGCATGGTGACGCTGGTCGAGCCTGGAGAGAAGCCGGGGCCGGAGGCCGCGGTGGCGGCCTCGGCGGGGCGCCGCCGTCGGCGCGCTCCCTGGCGGGGCCGCCGCCGGCCCAGCCGATCCCCGGCCAGCACGGGAGGATGAGGAGCCCCGGCGCCGCCCCGGGGCGTGCGTCAAGGCGTTGCGGGCCGCCGGGAATGGTGAGCGGCGCCGGCGGTGTGGGCGAGCGCCTCGATCCGGTGGCGCGACAGCCCCCCGTCGTCTATGCTGGCGGGGCCATGGGAGACACGCCCTTCGCCCGCCTGTTCAGCCCGGTCAAGCTCGGCCACCTCACCGCCCGGAACCGGATCGTCAGCACGCCGCACGGGGCGGCTTTCGGCGAGAAGGGGGGCATCACCGACCGCTACGTCCGCTACCACGAGGAGAAAGCGAAGGGTGGCTGCGGCGTCGTGATGATGTTCGGCTCCTCGAGCGTCCACCCCACCTCGGTGAACGACTGGGGCGAGGTGAACAACTGGGACGACGGCGTCATCCCCCAGTTCCAGACGATGAGCGAGGCGATCCATCGCCACGGCGCCCTCTGCCTCTCCCAGATCTCGCACCGCGGCCGGCGTGGCCACTCGTGGTACTCCGGAGTGCCGCTCTGGGCCCCCTCCGACACCCGCGAGGAGCGGCACCGCGAGTGGCCCCACGTCATGACCCGGCGGGAGATCCGGGAGGTGATCGACGCCTGGGCGGCCGCGGCCGTGCGGCTCAAGCGGGGCGGCTTCGACGGCTGTGACCTGCCGTTCTACGGGGGGCATCTCGTCGAGAACTTCCTCTCGCCCCTCTCCAACACCCGGACCGACGAGTACGGGGGCACGTTCGACAACCGACTGCGCCTGGCGCTGGAGGTCGTCCGAGCCGTCCGGGAGGCGGTCGGGCGGGACTTCGTCGTGGGCATCCGCCACACCGGAGACCAGCTCGTCCCCGGCGGCCTCACGCGCGAGGACCAGCTGGAGGTCGCGCGGCGCATCGACGCGCTCGGCATGGTCGACTACTTCATGGTGAGCGGCTCCAGCACGGAGACGCTCCGCTACGAAGCGATGGTCACGCCCTCGCTCTATCACCCGCGAGGCCTCTACAACGAGCTGGCCGCCGGCACGCGCCGGGTGGTCCGCGTTCCCGTCATCGTCTCGGGTCGCATCATCACGCCCGAGCAGGCCGAGGCGGCCCTCGCCAGCGGGATCTGCGACCTGGTCGGCATGGCGCGGTCGCTGATCGCCGATCCCGAGCTGCCGCGAAAGGCGGCGGAGGGGCGGCTCGACGACATTCGGATGTGCGTCGGAGCCAGCGAGGGGTGCATCGGCCGTCTGCGCCAGGGCAAGGCGATCACCTGCGTCCAGAACCCGATGATCGGTCGCGAGGCGGAGCTCGCCGAGATCCGCCCGGCGGCTCGCGCCAAGCGGGTCGTGGTGGTCGGCGGGGGCGTGGGCGGCCTGGAGGCGGCTCGGGTCGCGGCGCTCCGGGGTCACCGGGTCCTCCTGTTCGAGGCGACGTCGGCGCTGGGCGGTCAGGTCCTGGCCGCGGCGGGCGCTCCGAAGCGCGAGGATTACGCGGGGATCGCCGCCTGGCTCGCCCGGCAGGTCGAGAAGCTCGGCGTCGAGGTCCGGCTGGGGACATCGGCCACCGCGGCGGGCGTGCTGGCCGAGGCGCCGGACGCGGTGATCGTGGCCACCGGGGCCACCCCGCGGGTGCCCGACATCCCGGGGGCCCACCTGGCCCACGTCGTCTCGCCGGTGGACGTCCTGCTCGGTCGGGTCACGCCCGGCCGACGCTCCGTCGTCGTGGACGAAGACGGCCACTTCGCCGGACCGACGACCGCGGACTTCCTGGCCAGCCGCGGGGGTCAGGTCACGATCGTCTGCCGCTACTTCATGGTCGGCGAGGACATCGACGAGGGTCTGCGCGCCGACCTCTATGCCCGCCTCTACGGCCAGGGCGTGACGCTGCTCCCGCTGACCGTGGCCGTGGAGATCCTCCCCGAGGCGGTCCGGGTCCGGCACACCTTCTCGGCTGCCGAGACGGAGCTGGAGGCCCAGACGGTGGTCCTCGCGTTCGGCGGCAAGGCCGACGATGCGCTCTTCCACGAGCTGGCCGGGCAGGTGCCCGAGCTGCGGCTCGTCGGCGATGCCTACTCGCCCCGCCGGATCCACGACGCGATCCTGGACGGCACCCGGGCGGCCCGGGCCATCTGAGACGTCGTGACGGCGCCGTCGACCGCCAGCGTCGTCGTCATCGGGGGCGGTGTGGTCGGCTGCAGCATCGCCTACCACCTCGCCCGGCGCGGCCTGCGCGACGTGGTCGTGCTGGAGCGAGAGACGGTGGGGTCGGGGACGACCAGCAAGGCGGCCGGCGGCGTCCGCGCCCAGTTCCCGACCGAGACCGAGATCCGCTTCTCGCTGGAGAGCCGGCGCGTCTTCGAGACGTTCAAGGACGAGTTCGGCGTCGATCCGAGCTACAAGCAGATCGGCTACCTCTTCCTGGTCGCCGACGAGGCCGACCTGGCGGGATTCCGCGACCGCATCGCGCTCCAGCGGCGGTTCGGCGTCGACGTGCGGCTCATCACGCCCCGGGAAGCCCGGGAGATCGTCCCGGCCCTGTACGTGGACGACCTGGTCGCCGCCGTCTGGGGCCCCGAGGACGGCTTCGCCGGCCCGGCCGAGGTGACGAGCGGCTTCGCGCGGCGCGCGCGGGAGCTGGGGGCGCGCATCGAGGAAGGCGTCGAGGTGACCGGGATCGCCGTGGAGGACGGACGGGTCCGGGCGGTGCGGACCACGCAGGGCACGATCGCCACCCCGGTCGCCATCAACGCCGCCGGCCCGGCCGCCGCGCGAATCGGCCGCCTCGTCGGGCTCGCGCTGCCGGTCCATCCGCGCCGGCGGCACATCTTCTTCACCGAGCCCTTCCCCGACATTCCCGGGCCGGTGCCGCTCACGACCGATCGGGCGAGCGGGTTCTACTTCCGCAAGGAGCTGGAGGCTCTTCTCCTCAGCCCTGGCGACGTGCAGGACATCGGCGAGGACCAGGCGGCCCCGGTCGACTGGAGCATGGTCGAGGAGGCGGTCTCGAAGGCCATCCACCGGCTCCCCATCCTCGACCGGGCCCGCATCGCGGGCGGCTGGGCCGGCCTCCGCCCCCTCAGCCCGGACGACCACGCGATCATCGGGTGGGCGCCCGGCGTGGAGGGGTTCTTCCTGGCGGTCGGCTTCGGCGGCCACGGATTCCAGCATTCCCCCGCGACCGGACGGCTCGTGGCCGAGTGGCTCACCGACGGGCGGCCGTCGATGGATCTCGCCCTCTTCGACCCGGCGCGCTTCGAGACCGGCCGGGCCGTCGCCCACGACCGCGGCCCGGACGCCGAGTAGCCCCGCGCCCTACGTGCCGAGAGAGTTTTGGAGCAGATCGCCGCGTCGCACAACCCGCTCGATCTGCAGCCCGGCGGCGTCGACCCCTTCCCGGATGTATCGGTCGGCCACGCGGAGGTTCCCGGGATCGCGAGTGAAGAAATCCAGATCATCCGAGAGGCGATGCCGGAGGTAGAACGCCGAGAGCGCCGTCCCGCCGGACAGGTAGAAGGGATGATCCGGGTCGCGGAAGAAGGCGCGAAGGAACCTGTCCTGGACAGGACTCAGAACGCTAATCGGGTCGACTCCGATGCCGAGCCCACGCCTCCCACTTGTCGCGAGTTCGCCGATCGAGGTGTTCGAGCTTCGGCAAGGCGTCCAGGATCTCCTCCGGACTCAGGAGCTCGCTCACCCGGTCGGGCGGTGCATCCTCGAGACAAAGCGGATTCCGGGTTCAAAATCAAGGGCGTCTTGGCTAGAATCGCGGGTGAGGAGGCGCGCGCATGCGGATCGTGGTCATCAACCCGAACACCACCGCCAGCATGACGCGGAAGATCGGCGAGGCGGCCCGCGCGGTCGCCGCGCCCGGGACCGAGATCGTCACCGGCAACCCGGCCGGCGGCCCGGTCTCGATCGAGGGGCACTACGACGAAGCGGTGAGCGCGGTCGGCGTCCTGGAGGAGGTGCTCCGAGGGGAGGCCGAGGGCGCGGACGGCTACGTGATCGCGTGCTTCGGCGACCCGGGGCTCCTCGCCGCCCGCGAGGCGGCGCGGGGACCGGTCCTGGGGATCGCCGAGGCGGCCATGCATGCCGCGAGCTTCGTCGCCACCGGCTTCTCGATCGTCACCACGCTCGCCCGCACCCGGGTGATGGCCCAGCACCTGGTCGAGAGCTACGGGATGACGCGCTTCTGCCGGGCGATCCGGGCCATCGACCTCGCCGTGCTCGACCTCGAGCGGGAAGGCTCGGAGGCGCGGGCCCTCGTCCTGGAGGAATGCAAGCGGGCCGCCGCCGAGGATGGGGCCGGCGCCATCGTCCTCGGCTGCGCCGGCATGGCCGACCTGGCCGCCGAGGTCCAGGCCGCCGTCGGCGTCCCGGTGATCGACGGGGTCGCCGCCGCCGTCAAGTTCGTCGAGGCCCTGGTGGGTCTCGGCCTCGGGACCAGCAAGGTCGGCGACCTGGCGCCCCCGCTCCCCAAGCCTTACACCGGCGCCTTCCAGCACCTGGCCCCGCCCGCAGCGCCACGGCCGCGGCGGCCCCGGTAGCGGCGATGGGTGCCGCGGGCATGTTCGTGGCGGATGGGGGCGGGTTCCAGCCCACCGAGTGGGCGGTCGGGCCGTGGTCGGCTGACCTCTTGCAGGGCAGCGCGTTCGGCGGCGTGCTCGTGCGCGCGCTCGAGCGCAGCGAGGCGGCGGCCGGCATGATGCCGGCGCGGCTGTCGTTCGATCTCTGGCGTCCGGTCACGCGCGAGCGGCTGATGACGAGCGTGAGCCTGCTGCGCGACGGCCGCAAGGCGCGCACGGCCGAGGCGTCCCTGTCTCAGGGTGGCAAGCCCGTCGCGCGCTGCACCGCCGTCTTCCTGAAGCCCGATGCCGGCTTCACGCCGGCGCCGGTGGAGCGCGCGGCCCCGCCCCTCGGGCCCGAAGGGGGCCGGCCAATCCCGCCGTCGGTCAAGGCGTGGAGCCCGTTCTTCACCGGCGTCGACACGCGCGTGGTGGAGGGCGATCTGCTGAAGCCGGGCCCGGCCGCGTGCTGGTTCCGTCTGGAGCGCCCGCTCCTCGAGGGTGAGGAAAACTCGCCCCTGGTCCACGCCGTGTCGGCCGCGGATCTGGCCAGCGGCATCTCGGCCGTCGTCGATCTCCGGAAGGTCACCTTCGTGAACGCCGACCTGACGGTGGTCCTCTGGCGCCTGCCGCGCCCACCGTGGATCCTGCTGAGCGCCGAGACGAAGGTCGGCGACCAGGGCACGGGCGTCGCCCGCGGCACGCTGGCCGACCTCGACGGCGGGTTCGGCGCCTGCGAGCAGACGCTCCTCTTCGAGCGCCGCGAACGGCCATCTCCTTGACCGCCTCGTCCGTCGCCTCGGCCAACGGCCGGCCCTCGATGGTTGTCGCGCTCTTCGATCTGGCCTAAAGGCCGGGAAGGCCGCGAGTCCACGGAGGAAGAGGCGGATGTCGACTGACCAGCCGTCCTCGTTCGTAGACGGCGATGATCCGGTAGGGCTCGTCGTAGGAGCTGTTGTCGAAGACGAACGCCTCGTCGACGAGCGGAATCGCTGCCCCTAGGTTCGCCAGCGTTCGTGGAAAGCGGGCGTGCAGCTTCGCGTCCGGTACATCGTGGCCGCCGTGTTGGACTCGCTGCTTCACGCGCGCGACGGAGACCAGCGGGCTGTCGAGGCCGATGAAAATCAGGAAGACGATGAAGCCACCGGCCCGGGCGCTTTCGAGAAATCCCCGCTTGGCGCCCACCGGGTCGGAGAAGACCGTCTCGGTGCAGAAGGGCAGACGCGCTTCCACGAAGGCCGCTCGGAGTCGCTCGGCCTCGGCGAAAGCCCGGCGTTCGATATCGTCGGGCGGCGCGCTCGGATCGGCGCTCCGCAGAGCGTGGGCCACGCGGTCCGCGTTGACGAATGGGAGCCCGAGATCGTCGAGGTACTCCTCGAAGAAGGTCGTCTTCCCGGAGCCGTTGGGCCCCGCGAGGAAGATCAGGATGGGTTCGGCCTGCAGGGCCGCGCGCAGGGAACCCAACGGCTCGGGGATCACTTGCGCCGAGTGGACTTCCCTCCAGCGGGCATGAATCGACGGCGCTTCAGGTAACCCCGAGTCCGGGTGCCGTCGGGGTGGACCTCCACGATCCTCCCGGGATGCCCCGGATCTGTCGCATAGAGTGGCGTCCCGGCGGCGCGGATCCGCGCCTTGATGCTCTCGCGGTCTCCGTCTTCGACCAGCCGCGCCAGCAGGCGATGCACCTCGTCGCGTCGGGCGAACGTCGGAATCGGCAGGGCTTGGCCGGCTCGCTTGAGGGCCAGCACGTCGCGATAGGCCACCATCACCTCAATAGCCCGGCCGAGCGTGGCCCAGTGCTCGATCTGAGCGGTGGCCGAGCGGTGCGCGCTCTGCGCCTCCGCCTTCGCCAGAGCCAGGAGCCTATCCGAGACTTTGACGGGCGACGGCATCACCCTGCCTCCTGGGTAGCAGTCTGCTACCAGAGTAGTAGTTTACTACCGCCCACGGGCCAGGCAAAGCGTGAACGTCCGCTCCTCCGAGTCCCATGGGAGTCGATCTCAGCCGAGGGGAGGACGGCGCCGCCACCAGCCGGCGGCCTGCTCGTAGGCGTGGCCGACGCGAAGGACCGTCGCCTCGGCGAATGGCCGGCCGACGATCTGGAGCCCGAGCGGCAGGCCCGCCGCCGAGAAGCCGCAGGGGAGGCTGAGAACCGGCACGCCCAGACCGTTCCACGGCCGCGTGAGCCGCGAGAAGCGACCCATCCGGGCGACGACATCCGCCGTCGTCCCGGCCTTGGCGGCCTCGAGGGTCGGGGCGGGCTCCGGGATCGTCGGCGCCACCAACACGTCGACCGTGGCGAGCACGTCCCGGACGAACGCCCGGGTCAGGCGGGCCCGGAGGCGGGTGGCCTGCAGGTATTCGTAGGCGCTCAGCTGGAAGCCCACATCGAGCCGCGCCCGCACGGCCGGCTGGAGCGCGTGCGGCTGCTCGCGGACGAGCCGCGCGTGGACGGCGGCGCTCTCGCACCGGGCGATGATGTTGCAGACGTCCGACATGATCTGCGGGTCGGGCAGGGGCTGCTCGACGACGCGCGCGCCGAGGTGACCCAGCGTCCCGATGGCCGCGCGTGCGGCGGCCGTCACCTCGGGATCGAGCCCGACCCAGTAGTAGTTCTCCGGCACCCCGACCCGTAGGCCTGTGATCGGGCCATCGAGCTGGGTCACGTAGTCGGGGACGGGCCGGTGGCTCGTCGTGGCGTCGGCCGGGTCGTGGCCCCCGATGACGGCGAGCAGGAGCGCGGCGTCCCGCACCGTCCGCGCCATGGGGCCGACGTGGTCCAGGGACCACGACAGTGGCATCACGCCGGCCCGGCTGACGCGCCCGTAGGTCGGCTTGAGCCCGACGATGCCGCAGCAGGCGGCCGGCAGGCGGATCGATCCGCCGGTATCGGTCCCGAGGGCGCCGACCACGAGGCCCGCCGCCACCGCGGCCCCGGAGCCACTCGAGGAGCCGCCCGCGCAGTGGCCGAGCCGCCACGGGTTCTGCACGTCTCCGTGGTGGGCGTTGTCCCCGAACGGGCCCAGGGCGAGCTCGGTCATGTTGAGCTTGCCGAGCGTGATCGCGCCCGCCTGGGTCAGGCGAGCGACGGCCGTGGCGTCCTGCTCGGCGATGAAGTACTCGGCCGTCTTCGTTCCGCACGAGGTGGGGAGCCCGCGGATGAAGCAGAGGTCCTTGTAGGCCAGGGGGACCCCGTGGAGGGGGCCGCGGAGTCGGCCGGCCGCGGCCTCGCCCTCCCGCACCCGGGCCAGCTCGAGCGCCCCCTCGGCGTCGACGGTGATGAAGGCGCGGAGGGTCCGGTCGTGGCGCTCGATGCGGGCCAGACACGCCTCGGTCGCCTCGACGGGCGAGACCTGTCCGGCGCGGATGGCGTCGGCCAGCGCGCCGAGGGTCCACTCAGTCACGGTCACGGTCGGATCGCGGCGCGGGGTCCGTGGCTTCGGGCGGCGCGGCTTCCAGTGCCGCGGCGAACCGCGCGGGCTCCTCGGCGAGGGCCAGATCCGCCGCGGCCCGCTCGATCACGGCGACCAGGTTCGCCAGCTCGAGCCGGCGGGCGTCAGCTTCGGTCATCGGCCCGCCCGGCCGGCTCGGCCGCGCTCGCGATCGGGCTGCCGTCGCTGCTCGACAGGATCGTGAGCCCGGCCGCGCGCAGGACGTCGAGGACCCGGGCCATCTCGCGCGTCTCGATCCGGAGCCTCACCCGCTCCGGACGCACCCCGCGACCGTGCGGCTCGATGGTGGCTCCGACCAGCCGCGCCACCTCCATCCCGAGCGAGCGGATGGCGTGGTGGGCCAGGGCCATCGCCTCCGGTCGATGGCCGATCACCACCTCGGTGTGGCGGCCCCCCACCTGGTGCCGCATGAGGGTTACCATCGCCGCGACGGCGTCGGTCTGGGTCAGGATTCCGACCAGCTTCCCGTCTTCGATGACCGGCAGGCAGCCGATGCGGCGATCGAAGAGGAGGCGCGCGGCCTTGTCGATCGCGGTGCGGGGGCTGACCACCACGACGGGCCGGCTCATGAGGGTGGAGACGGCGACGCCCGGATCGACGCCGCGGAGATCGCGGTCGGTGACCACGCCCACGACCCGGTCGCCCTCCATGACCGGCAGGTGGCGGATACGCTCGCGACGGAGGAGCCCTACCGCCTCCGCCACCGTCGTCGCCGGGGTCACGGTGTGGACGGGGCTCGACATCCAGGCCGCCACCGGAACGCTCAGGGCGCTCATGGCCTCAGGCTGCTAAGCATGCCCCTCGCGCGGTGGCAGTGCAAGTCGGCGATGCCCTCACCGTCGGAAGCCGGCCGGAGATGTCGAGACGCCGACGTCGGCAGCCACCTGCAGCCCATCCCTTAGGTGGGACCCGCGGCTGCCTGGACGCGCAGTTAGGAGGGGGCTTCCATTGCCGGTACGCTTCTTGTAGCATCTGGGCGAGTGTTCAAAGGCCGGGACCCCTGGGGTCCCGCGGCGGGTCGCCGCAGGAGCCGGTCGGGCGCCCTGGGACATCGGTCCTTCGGGCGACCCCGGGGCTGAGGAGGGAGCCGGAATGGTGCTGCCGGTCGATTCGAGTCGTCTGTGCCCTGACTGCGATATCCTCACGGAATCCTTGATCTGTCCCGTGTGCGGTCGCGACCGGACCTTTCCGGTGGCTGCGTGGTTGAGCTCGCTCAAGGCGGCCCGGCCGCCAGCCGTGGCCCATGCCGCGGTGCGAGCGCGCCGCGAGGTCATGCGCGGGCGCCTGGGTGAGCGCCACGTCCCGGCCCGCGCGGGCCGGCTGGCCGCGCCCTACGAGGACGCCTCCTGAGCCTCCTCATCCCGCCCGCTGGCGCACGCTGACCCGCTCCCGGCCGGGCCCCCGGGTCTCACGCCTCCCGCGACCTCGCCTCCCGCGACCTCGGCTCGACTCTTCCCGGGGGAGTCGATAGGCTCGTCGCGGCTCTGCGGGTCCCGCCTGCCGCCCACGACCTCGCTCGTCCCGGGGAGGACCCGACCGTGAACCCGTTTCTCGCCGCCTGCCGGAGGCGCCCGACCGGCTTCACGCCGGTGTGGCTCATGCGCCAGGCCGGCCGCTACCTCCCCGAGTACCGCGCCATCCGGGAACGCCTCGGCTTCCTCGAGCTCTGCAAGACCCCCGAGGTCGCCGCCGAGGTGACTCTGCTGCCCGTCGAGCGCCTCGGCGTGGACGCGGCGATCCTGTTCGCCGACATCCTCCTGGTCGTCGAACCGCTGGACGTCGGCCTCGAATTCGCGCAGGGCGAGGGGCCGGTGATCCACCGGCCGGTCCGCTCGGGTGCCGACGTGGCGCGCCTCCGCGAGTCCGACCCGCTCGAGACCGTGCCGTTCGTGTTCGAGACCGTGCGGCGCGCCCGGCGGGCGCTGGCCGACCGGGTTCCGCTCATCGGCTTCGCGGGTGCCCCATTCACCGTGGCCTCGTACCTGGTCGAAGGCGGCGCCTCGCGGGATTACCTGTGGACGAAGCGACTCATGTACACGGACGCCGGCGCCTGGCATGGGCTGCTCGGCCTCCTGGCCCGAACCATCGCCGGCTACCTGAACGGCCAGATCGCCGCGGGCGTCCAGGCCGTCCAGCTCTTCGACTCGTGGGTGGGATGCCTCTCTCCGGACGACTACCGTGAGTTCATCCTTCCCCATACGCGGAGCGTGATCGAGGCCCTCACCCCCGGCGTCCCGGTCATCCACTTCGGGACCGGCACCGCGGGCCTCCTCGAGGCCTTCCGGGCGGCGGGCGGCGACGTCCTCGGCCTCGACTGGCGCGTGGACCTGGGGGCGGCCTGGGCGCGGGTCGGGCACGACGTCGCGGTGCAGGGAAACCTCGACCCTGCCGCCCTCCTGGGGCCGCCGGCCGAGATCCGTCGGCGCGTCCAGGCCATTCTGGCCCGGGCGGGAGGACGACCCGGGCACGTCTTCAACCTGGGGCACGGCGTGCTGCCCGAGACGCCGGTCGAGCACGTCCTCGCGCTGGTCGACGCGGTCCACGAGCTGTCGGCGCGGTAGATGGGGACGATGCCCCGGCCGATCGGCGCCGTGCTGCTGATCGCGTTCGGCGGGCCCGAGAAGCCCGAGGACATCCGCCCGTTTCTCCGGAACGTGACGCGTGGCCGCCCCATCCCGGCGGCTCGCCTCGAGGAGGTCGCCCATCACTACGAGCGGATCGGGGGGCGTTCCCCCTTCAACGAGCTCACCTTCCGCCAGGCCGAGGCGCTGCGGGCGCGGCTCCGAGCGGATGGACTCGGCCTGCCGGTCTACGTGGGCATGCGGAACTGGACGCCCTATCTCCACGAGACGCTCGCCGCCATGGGCGCGGAGGGCGTCCAGCAGGCGCTCGGCGTGATCCTCTCGGCGCATCAGACCGAGGCGTCCTGGGATCGCTACCAGGCGAACGTGGCCGAGGCGCGCGCCCGGGTGAGCGCCGGGGCCCCGGTGGTGGAGTACGCGCCGCCCTGGTTCGACCGGCCGGGCTTCATCGAGGCCATGGCGGATCGGGTCCGCGAGGCGCTCGAGGGGATCCCGGCGGCGGCCCGGGCGGACGCCCCGGTCGTCTTCACGGCGCACAGCGTCCCGGTGGGGATGGCGGACGGCTCGCCGTACGTCGGGCAGATCACCGCGTCGTCGCGCCTCGTCGCCGAGCGCCTCGGGGCGGCCGGCCCCATCCGGTGGTCGGTCGCCTACCAGAGCCGGAGCGGACGGCCCGATGAGCCCTGGCTCGAGCCGGACGTGGGAAGCGAGATCCGGCGCCTGGCCGCCGCCGGCGTCTGTCACGTCGTGGTGGCGCCGATCGGCTTCGTGTGCGACCACGTCGAGGTGCTCTACGATCTCGATGTGGAGGCCCGGGCGACCGCGGCCGCGTGTGGCGTCGGCTTCCGCCGGGCAGCCACCGTCGGCGACCATCCCGCGTTCATCGGGATGCTGGCCGGCGTCGTGCGCGAGACGGTCTCCGGCACCGGGCCCACCCGCCCTTGACAGCTTCTCCGACTGACCGGTAGAGTCCCCACCATGAGAGCGAGGCGAGCCCGAATTCTCGCGCTGGTACTGCTCGCCGCCACCGTCGCGGCGGTCTTCGCCCAGTCCGGACCTCCGGTGGCCCGAGCGTTCGCGGCACCGATGGACCGGGTCTTCGCCGTGGCCGAGTCGGCCCTGAAGAGCCTCGGCTGGACGATCGACGAGAAAGACGGCAAGGCCGGCTGGATCCGGACGGACTCCCGCGGGGTCGACTTCAAGGACTTCGGCGTGTACGGCCAGGGGACCCGCCACAAGCTCCGGCTCACGTTCACGGCGGCCGGAGAGGGCCAGACGGCGGTCGCCGTGGAGCGGGAGCTCTACAAGGAAGAGCGCATCCTCTGGATGACGGACCGGAAGCCCCTCCAGGCGAGCGACCGCGCCGTGGAGCTGGCCGTCCTCGACGAGATCGGCCGTCTCGTCCCCGCCGTGGCGGCGGCGCCCGGCCCGGCCATCCAGGCGCCCCCGGCCGCCGGACCGGAGCGGAGTTACCGGGTGACCTATCGCGTGAAGGGCTCGGCCGGCTCGGCCCGGCTCATCTACCGGAACGCCCAGGGCGGCACCGAGGAGGCGACCGTCCGGCTCCCGTGGGAGGCGTCCTTCGAGGCCAAGAGCGGGAGCCCGCTCTACGTTTCCGCCCTGAATCAGGGCGCGGCCGGCACCGTGTCGTGCGAGATCCTGCTCGAGGAGGAGAGCCGCGCGACATCCACCTCGACGGGCGCCGGCGCGCTGGCCGAGTGCCGGAACACCGCCGAGCGGCGGTAGCCCGCGCATCCGCCGGGCCGCCTTCTCCCGGGGCTCTCGGAGGGATGTCGAGGCCCGCTCCCCCGACCTTGATTTTGCCCTGCGGTCCGCCCAGAATAGCGGCACCGCGCACCCGGTACAGGAGGAGGTGATCGGGGACCCCCTCGGGGCATCGCCATCACGGATTCGCCGCGTGAACCCTAACTCCAAAGCATTCCACTCTCCCGGAGGTCAGACCATGAGGCTTCGCACGATCGTTCCCACTCTCGCCCTGCTGCTGGCGGCGGGGCTGCTCCTGGCCCTGCCCGGCGGCGGGGTCGCTCAGACGAAGACGGTCAAGATCGGGATGTCGCTCCCCATCACCGGGGCCGACGCCGATTCGGCCGATGCCATCCGGAAGGGCGCCGAGATGGCCATCGAGGAGATCAACCAGAAGGGCGGCGCCGGGGGCTACAAGTTCGAGGCGGTCGTCTACGACAGCGCCACGCCGGCGGCCGGGCAGTACGATCCCGCCCAGGCCGCCACCAACTACAAGAAGTTCGTCGCCGACAACGCGGTCATCGCGGCCGTCGGCCCGATAATGAGCGGCGAAGGCAAGGCCATCTCGCCGATCCTGAGCGAGGCCGACATGGCCACCGTCACCTCCAGCTCGACCAATCCGGACATCACCGACCCGAAGTTCAAGGACCAGTATCGGCCCAAGGGCAAGGCGGTCTACTTCCGCACCGTCACCACCGATGCCTACCAGGGCCCCAACATGGCCAACCACGCCTACCACAAGCTGAACGTCCGGAAGGTCTACGTCCTGGACGACAGCGGCGCCTTCGGGGTGGGCATCGCCGACTCCTTCTCGCGGCGCGCCAAAGAGCTGGGGATGACCATCCTCGGCCGTGACCAGCTCAACCCGAAGGAGGCCGACTACAAGACGATCCTGACCAAGATCAAGGGGATGAGCCCCGACGCCGTCTACTACGGCGGCGTCCAGCAGGCCGGGGTGAAGCTGGCCCGCCAGGCCTACGAGGTCATGCCCAAGGTCCACAAGCTCGGGTCCGACGGCTTGTACGACCTGGCTTTCCCGGAGCAGGCCGGCAAGGAAGCGGCTGAAGGGTGGTGGGCCTCGAACGCGTCGCCCGACATGCTCGACGATCCCAAGGCCAAGGAGTGGATCAACAAGTTCAAGTCGAAGTTCAAGCGTGATCCGACCAACTACGCGATCACGTCCTACAACGCCGTCCTGGCGATCGCCGACTCCGTCGAGCGGATCGCCAAGAGCGGCAAGCCCGTCACCAAGACGGCCGTCCGCGAGGCCCTGGAGAAGACCGACCTGAAGAATACCCTGCAGGGGCCGATCAGCTTCGACGAGAACGGCGACATCAAGACGAAGATCGTCGCCCTCTATCAGGTGAAGGACGGCAAGTTCAAGTACGTCGGGGTCGCCCCCGAGAAGTAACGACAGGGTCTGGCGCCGGGCGGGCGGCGCAGGCCGCCCGCCCCGGCCCCCCGCATGAGCGCCTTCGACGTCCTCCTCCAGCAGCTCGTCAACGGGCTCGCCCTGGGGCTCATGTACGCCTTGCTGGCCCTGGGGTTCACGATGGTCTACGGCATCATCGAGCTGATCAACTTCGCCCACTTCTCGGTCTTCATGGCCGGGACCTTCATCGGGCTCTTGACGCTCAACCTCTTGGGCTTCACGGGCTCGTCGCAAGCGCTGAGCGGCTTCCCGCTACTGGGGACGCTCCTGCTCGTCTTCGCCGTGACGATGCTGGCGACCGGGCTCCTCGGCGTGGCGATCGAGCGGATCTGCCTCCGCCCGATGCGTGGCCTCTCCGGCACCGCGCCCATGATCACCACCATCGGCGTGTCCTTCATCCTGGTCAACATCGTCCTCCTCGCCCTCGGGCCGCAGACTCGGCCCTTCCCCGCCATCATTCCGGACTGGCGGTGGCCGATCGGCCAGGCCGAGGTGACGCTCCGGCAGGTACTGCTGGGCGTGGCCGGCCTCGCGCTGATGCTGGCCCTGAACTACCTTGTCCAGCGCACGGCGCTCGGCAAGGCGATGCGCGCCACTGCCCAGGACGCCGACGCCGCCCAGATGATGGGCGTGGACGTGGACCGGATCATCGTGCTGACCTTCTTCCTGGGCTCCGCGTTGGCCGGGGCGGGGAGCCTCTTCTTCGGCTTCTACTACGGTTTCACCGGCTTCTACATCGGCTACACCACCGGGCTGCGGGCCTTCACCTCGGCGGTGCTGGGCGGTATCGGCAACATCCCGGGAGCGGTCCTCGGCGCCCTGATCATCGGCCTGGTCCAGTCGCTCGGCGGCCAGCTGCTCGGGGTGCGGTGGACCGACGTCGTCATCTTCTCGATCCTGATCGCCGTGCTCGTCTTCCGGCCCGCCGGGCTCTTCGGCGTGCAGACCCCGCAGAAAGCGTGAGGGCCTGATGCGGGCCGGCGGGTGGGCGGCGTGGTGGGCGGGCACCGCGGCGGGAGCCCGCTGGGAGACGCTGCCGCTCACCCGCCGGCGCCAGATCTGGGCGGTGGTGCTGCTGGCGGTCGGGATCGCCGTCCCGCTGGTGGACCCGAACGCCGCCAACGCGGACGCCTGGGCCAACGCGTTCGTGTACGTGCTGCTGGCGCTCGGCCTGAACATCGTGGTCGGCTTCGCGGGCCTCCTCGACCTCGGCTACGCGGCGTTCTTCGCCATCGGCGCCTACGCCTACGCGGTCTCGGCCTCGTATCAGCTCAAGCCGACCTGGTCCGATGCCTGGCTCCCGCTCTACTGGCTCGGCCAGGTGAGCCGCATCCCGGCCTCGGCCGGTGGGCCCGACGCGGTCCAGCTCCACTTCTCCTTCTGGCCCATGCTGGCCATCGGCGCGCTCATCTGCGCGCTCTTCGGGGTCCTCTTCGGCGCCCCCACCCTGCGGCTCCGGGGGGACTACCTGGCCATCGTCACGCTCGGCTTCGGGGAGATCGTCCCGGTGGTGGCCCGGAACTGGGAATGGCTCACCAACGGCGCCCAGGGGCTGGGAGGCATCCGGACGCCGAGGCTGTTCGGCTGGAACTTCGGATTCTCGCCGATGCCCTATTACTTCCTGGGGCTCGCCCTGGTCGCGCTGGCGGTCTTCATCTCGTTCCGCCTCCAGGAGTCGCGGGTCGGCCGCGCCTGGATGGCGATCCGCGAGGACGAGCTGGCGGCCGGCGCCATGGGGGTGAACCACGTCCACTACAAGCTCCTGGCCTTCGGGATGGGAGCGGCGGTCGGCGGGCTCGGCGGCGTCTTCTACGTGGCCAAGCTCACGACGGCGACGCCCGACATGTTCCAGTTCCCGGTCTCGGTGATGGTCCTGGTCATGGTGGTGCTCGGCGGCATGGGATCGATCCGGGGCGTGGTGCTGTCCGCCTTGATCATCTCGTTCCTCCAGTCGGTGATCCTCCAGGAGCTGACGTTTTACGTGAACGCGCTCGGCCGCCTCGTCGGGAGCGCCTACCTCCAGAAGATCCAGCTCATCGAGGCGCTCGAGCTGATCTTCGGGATCATCCTGGTCCTCATGATGCTCTTCCGCCGGGAGGGCCTCTTTCCGGCGGTCCGGCGCGTCGCCGCGCTCACCCACGAGCAGCAGGCCGCGCTGCCGTCGCGGGGCGCCACCGTGCGGCTCTCCTGGGGCGAGGCCTCCGCGGGAACGGCGCCGCCGCGGGCGCTGCTCGAGATCGACGGGCTCACCAAGCGGTTCGGGGGCGTGGCCGCCGCCGACCGGATCGACCTCACCGTGGCCCGTCGCGAGCTCCTGAGCGTCATCGGCCCCAACGGCTCGGGAAAGACCACCCTCTTCAACCTCATCACGGGCCTGATCCCGCGCGACGGGGGGACGGTGCGGCTCGAGGGCGCCGTCATCAGCGGCCTCCCCTCCCACGAGATCGTGACCCGCGGGGTGGCGCGGACGTTCCAGAACATCCGCCTCTTCGGCAACCTGACGGTGCTGGAGAACGTGCTGGTCGCCCAGCACGCCCGGCTCCAGGCGGGGGCGACCGGCGCCGTCTTCCGGCCGCCACGGGTCCGCGCCGAGGAGCGCCAGGCCGTGGAGAACGGGCTGGAGGTCCTGGGGCTCTTCGGCAACCGGCTCCTGCCACGGCTCGACCATCCCGCCTACGGGCTCTCGTACGCCAACCGGCGACGGCTCGAGATCGCCCGGGCGCTGGCAACACGGCCCAGGCTCCTGCTCCTGGACGAGCCGACCGCCGGCATGAACCCGGCCGAAACGCTCGAGCTGATGGATCTGATCCGCGCCCTCCGGGAGCTCGAGATCACAGTCATCCTCATCGAGCACAAGCTGGACGTCGTGATGGACATCTCGGACCGCATCGCGGTGCTCGACCACGGGGTCAAGATCGCCGACGGGCGGCCGGCTCAGGTCCGCAACGACGACAAGGTGATCGAGGCGTACCTGGGGCGGCGCCGGCGGGCGGCCTGATGGGCACGGACGGGCGGCCGCTGCTCGAGTTCGCCGAGGTCCATACCTACTACGGCCCGCTCCACGTCCTCAAGGGGGTCTCCTACGAGATCCGCGAGGGCGAGATCGTCTCCCTCCTCGGCGGGAACGCGTCCGGCAAGTCGACGACCCTCAAGACCGTCCTCGGCCTCGTGCGGCCCCGGCAGGGGACGGTGGTCTACCGCGGCGAGCCGATCCACACCCTGCGGACGAGCGAGATCGTGCGCCGCGGGATCGCGCCCGTCCCCGAGGGGCGCCGCGTCTTTCCGAAGATGACCGTCCTCGAGAACCTCGAGATGGGCCGCTATACGCGCCGGCACGAGCCCGGATTCGACGCCGAGCTCGAGCGCGTCTACGGGCTCTTCCCGGTCCTCCGGGAGCGACGCAGCCAGCTGGCCGGCACCCTGTCCGGCGGCGAGCAGCAGATGCTCGCGATCGGCCGGGCCCTGATGGCCAATCCGACGCTCCTCTGCATGGACGAGCCCTCGATGGGACTCTCGCCCGGCTACGTGGAGCAGGTCTTCGACATCATCAAGACGATCAACCAGCAGGGGACGACGATCTTCCTGGTCGAGCAGAACGTGAACATGGCCCTGTCCATCGCCCATCGCGGCTACGTCCTCCAGATGGGCGAGGTCGTGCTCGCCGGCACCGCTCAGGAGCTCGCCGAGAACCCCTTGATCAAGAAGGCCTACCTGGGGACGGCCGTCGAGGCGTGAACCGCATCCTGCCGCCGTGACGCGCCTGCCGCCCCGTGAGCCGCTCGGCTTCTTCCCGACGCCCCTTCATCCGCTCGCCCGGCTCACCGCGCACCTCGGCGGACCCCGGCTCTTCATCAAGCGCGACGACCTGACTGGCTTCGCGCTGGGCGGGAACAAGGTCCGCAAGCTCGAGTTCTTCCTCGGCGAGGCCCGCGCCGGCGGCGCCGACGTCCTCCTCACCGCCGGGGGCCATCAGTCGAATCACGCCCGGATCACCGCCGCCGCCGCGGCCCGCGCCGGCTTCGACTGCATCCTCGTCCTGTCGGGGGGCCGTCCGGCGGTCCTCACCGGCAACCTCGCCCTCGATCGGCTCTTCGGCGCCGAGGTCCGGTTCGTCGGCGCCGGCGCCGAGCGGATGCCGGCGCTCCAGGCGCTGGCCGCGGAGCTACGGCGGGCCGGACGCCGCCCGCTCCTCATTCCCATCGGGGGCTCGACGCCGCTGGGGGCGCTCGGGTACGTCGAGGCCGCCCGCGAGGCGGCGGTCCAGCTCGGGGCGCTCGGCGTCAGGCCGGCGGCCCTCGTGCACTCGTCGTCGTCCGGCGGGACCCAGGCCGGCCTCGTCGTCGGCTGCCGGGCGGCGGGCCTCCCGGCGCGCGTGATCGGGGTGAGCGCCGATGAGACCCGGGCCGACCTCACACGCATGGTCGCCGACATCGTGGGACCACTCGCCGAGACGGTGGCGGCGCCGGTACCGCCCACGGAAGCGATCGAGGTGCTGGACGACTACGTGGGCGAGGGCTACGGCCTCCCGACCCCCGCCTCCGAGGAGGCCACCCGGCTCTTCGCCCGCCTCGAGGGAATCCCGCTCGATCCGACCTACGGCGCCAAGGCGGCGGCCGGCCTCATCGACCTCTGCCGCCGGGGCGCCTTCCGCGAGGCCGACGCCGTCTGCTTCTGGCACACGGGCGGGGCGACGTGGCACCGTCCGGAGAGCTTCCTCGCCCTCGAGGGAGAGGGCTAGCGCGAGGGTGCCGAGCGCGTGTGAGCGGGACGGTGAGGGGGCCGAGTCAGGATGCCGAGCCCGAGCGGGCCCGGGTGGGCCTCTGCTGGGACTGCCGGTGGGCGCGCCGCGTCACCAGCGGACGGGGCTCGGTGTTCTTCCTCTGCCGGCGTGCCGAGACCGATCCCGCCTACCCGAAGTATCCGGGCCTGCCCCGGCTCCGCTGCACGGGCCACGAGCCCGGGCCGCCCGAGGAGGGCACCGCGGGCTGAGGCAGCGCCTTGTGCACGAACTCGATGAGCTTCTCGGTCGCGCGCTTGGCGGCCGACGAGCCCTGATTCCTGACCTCGACCTGGCCCCGCCTTGCGGTAGAGCGTGACGAAGCTGATGTCATGAGCCATGGGTTGGTCGTCCAGGGAGTCCGGCATGCACCTCTCGGCCCCGGGGGCGAGCATACACCACGTGTTCGGGCACGAGGCCGGGAGCGGCTCATGAGATGCTTGACAGATGCCTCATGAGATATGTACAGTTATCGTCATGATGCGCCCGCTTCAGGTCTATCTCGACGAGCACGACCTCGAGCGGCTCGACGCCTGGGCGCGCGAGCGCGGGTGGACCAAGTCCCAGGCTGTCCGCGTGGCCATTCGAGCCCTCACCCGCCGGCCGGCCGAGGACCCGCTGCTCGACCTGAGCGGCGATCTCGACGGGCTTCCCGGGGATCTCAGCGAGAACTTCGACCGTTACGTCAACGAGACGTTCGTTGCGGAACCGTCCGCTCCGTACCGCCCGCGGCGCCGGCGAAGCCGGTCGGCTGTTCGTCGATAGCGGCGCCTGGATCGCGCTGCGGAGCCGGCGCGACCAGCACCACACCGAGGCGGACCGGCTGTTCCGCGAGGCACTCCGGCGGCGCCTGCGTCTCATCACCACCAACCTCGTCCTCGCCGAGGTTCACCGCCTGACGCTGTTCCGAGTCGGTTCCCAGGCCGCCTCGCGGGCCCTGGATCGCATCGACGCGAGTCCGAGCATGACGGTTCACTTCGCCGGTTCCGAGGACCACGCGGCCGCGCGGGGCTGGCTCGAGCGTCTGGCGCCTCGCCCGGTAACCTATACCGACGCCGTCGGCTTCGCGGTGATGGAATCGACCGGATGCACCCGGGTCCTCGGCTTCGACCGGGACTTCGAGGTCGCCGGGTTCGAGCTCTGGCGTCCCCGTGTCTGACGGTCAGCCTTTCAGGCCGGTCAGGGCGATCCCCCGGATCATGAACTTCTGGGAGACCGCGTAGGCCAGGAGCATGGGTCCGGTGGCGATGACGGTCGCCGCCATCAGCGGGCCGTAGTTGATGCTCCCGTAGGGGTCCTTGAAGAGCGCGATCCCCACCGGGAGGGTCCGGAGATCCTGGGAGTTGATGATGATGACCGGCCACAGGAAGTCGTTCCACGACCCGAGGAAGAGGATCATGGCCACGGTGGCGAGGGTCGTCTTGAGG
>DASYQW010000175.1 GCA_036005065.1 Candidatus Methylomirabilota bacterium
GTGCCCGGCGATGACGACCGCGAAAGGGGAGCCCGCGCGCGCTCGACCGTCACGGTGGGCCCCTTATATCAACGCGACTCCCGGGCGTCAACGGTCGGGCGGCGCCGATTCCGGTTGCGGCCGCGGGCGGGTGTCCCCCACGGTGATGCCGGTCGGAGGAGGAGGTGCCCATGGAGCCGTGGAGCAGGCGGCTGCCACCGGGCGGACGGCCGTGCCCTGAGGACGGCGCCGCCCACCCGGCCTTTGACTTCCGGGCGGGACTCCGTCACTCTTGAGACTCACGCAGGCCACACGCACCGGGCTCGCCGGGCGGGAAGGAGAGCGCCATGAAGGGTGCCGCCGCCGTCGCCGAGATCCTCAAGCGCGAGGGAATCGAGTTCCTGATCGGCTATCCCGTCAACCCCATCATCGAGGCCGCTGCCCAGGCCGATATCCGGACGATCATCGTCCGCCAGGAGCGCGTGGGCCTCCACATGGCCGACGCGGTGAGCCGCCTCTCGTCCGGGCGTCGGATTGGCGTGTTCGCCATGCAGCACGGCCCGGGATCCGAGAACGCCTTCGGCGGCGTCGCCCAGGCCTACGGCGATTCGGTGCCGATCGTGGTGCTCCCGGGCGGCTACCCGCGGCGCCTGACCAACATCCCGCCCAACTTCAACTCGTTCCTGAACTATCGCCATGTCACCAAGTGGGTGGAGCAGGTGACGCTGGCCTCGGTCATCCCGGATGCCTTGCGGCGGGCCTTCACCCAGGTGAAGAACGGCCGACCCCGTCCGGTCCTCGTCGAGATCCCGACCGACGTCTTCGCCGAGGAGGTACCCGAGCCGCTCGCCTATCGCCCGGCGCCCCGGCTCCGCACGGCGCCCGACCCCCGAGGGGTGGCCGAGGTGGCGCAGGTGCTGGTCAACGCCGAGCGGCCGGTCATCTACGCCGGGCAGGGCGTGCACTACGCGCGGGCCTGGCAGTCGCTCCGCGAGCTGGCGGAGCTCCTGGAGGCGCCGGTGACCACGAGTCTCCAGGGGAAGAGCGCCTTCCCCGAGGATCATCCGTTGTCGCTCGGCTCGGGCGGCCGCTCCATCCCCAAAGCGCTCCACCACTTCCTCCAGCAGGCCGACGTGATCTTCGGGATCGGCTGCAGCTTCTCGACCAGCAACTACGCGGTGCCCATGCCGCCCGGCAAGGTCATCGTCCATGCCACGCTCGATGCCGCCGATCTCAACAAGGACGTCCCTGCCGAGCACGGGCTCATCGGCGACGCCGGGCTCACGCTGGAGGCCATGGTGGCCGAGGTGAAGGACCGCCTCCACGGGAGCCCGCGGGGCCGGGTGGCGCGCGTGGCCCAGGAGATCAAGACCGTCAAGACCGAGTGGCTCGCCCAGTGGATGCCGAAGCTCACCTCCGACGAGGTGCCGCTCTCTCCCTACCGCGTCATCTGGGATCTCCTCCACACCGTCGACGTGGCCGACACGATCATCACCCACGATGCCGGCAGTCCCCGCGACCAGCTCTCGCCCTTCTGGGAGTGCGTGGCGCCGCTGAGCTACATCGGGTGGGGGAAGACGACCCAGCTCGGCTACGGCCTGGGGCTCGCCCTGGGAGCCAAGCTGGCCGAGCCGGAGAAGCTCTGCGTCAACGTGTGGGGGGACGCGGCCATCGGCTTCACCGGCATGGACTTCGAGACCGCCGTCCGGGAGCGCATCCCCATCCTTTCCATCCTGCTGAACAACTTCTGCATGGCCATCGAGCTTCCCATCATGCAGGTGGCCACCGAAAAGTACCGGAGCACCGACATCTCGGGCAACTACGCGGAGATGGCCCGGGCCTTCGGCGGCTACGGGGAGCGCGTGACCGCGCCGGGCGAGATCGTCCCGGCCATCCGGCGAGCCATCCGCGAGACCCGGGAAGGTCGCCCGGCGCTCCTCGAGTTCATCACCGCCAAGGAGATCGGCTTCTCCCTCTTCAAGTGAATCCGACGGCGCCCGGCTACGAACTGGCGCTCACCGACGGGGTCGCGGAGATCCGGCTCGGCTGCGGGAAGGCCAACGCGCTGAATCCGCGGAGCGTGAGCGCCGTCGCCCGGGCCTTCGAGGACGCGGAGCACGCCGGCTCCCGCGGGGTGGTCCTCACCGGGTACGATCGCTACTTCTCGGCCGGCCTCGACCTCGTCTCGCTCTACGACCTCGAGCGGCCGGCCATGGACGCTTTCGTCCGCGAGTTCGATCGGACGATGCTCCGGGTCTTCGCCTTTCCGCGGCCGGTGGTGGCGGCCGTGAACGGGCACGCGGTCGCCGGCGGATGCATCCTGGCCCTGGCGTGCGACGCGCGACTCGTGCGCGAGGACGATGACGTCCGCATCGGCCTCAACGAGATCCGCCTCGGGCTCCCGTTCCCGGCCTCCGCCCTGGAGATCGCCCGCCAGGCCATCCCGACAGCGGCCCTCGAATCGGTGCTCTACGGTGGCGCCCTCTACCGCCCGGCCGAGGCGCTCGGTCGGGGATTCATCGATGGCCTGGCCTCCGGCGGAGACGTCCGGGCGGAGGCGCTGGTCCTCTGCCGGCGGCTCTGCGAGGCGCCGACCGACGCCTTCGCGACCATCAAGGGCGCGCTCAAAGACCCCGCGGTTCGCCGGGCGTCCGCCGCCCTCGACGAGCTGCGCCGGGCCTTCGTCGACGCCTGGTTCTCGCCCGAGGCGCGCCGGCGGATCGGGGAGGCCCGAAGCCGCCTCCGGGGCTGATACGTCTGCCGGACATAGCCTGGGCGGTGCTCAGCCGACGCGCGTCCGCGCGTCCGCGATCTCCTTGGCGAGCTCGGGCGGCGCGACTGCGAGGAACCGCTGGAACGACCCGATGGCCTCCGCGCCGTGTCCGAGCTTCTCCTCCACGATGCCCTTGCGGTACCAGGCCGTAGCGTTCCCGGGCAGGAGCTCGACCGCTCGCCCGTAACAGGCGAGCGCCTCCTCGAGCCGGTCCCGCGCCTCGAGGCACTGGGCCTTGTTGTCGAGGGCGAGCCCGTGGCAGGCCGGTTCGAGCTCGAGCACCCGGTCGAAGCAGTTGATCGCCTCCTCCAGGCGCCCCATCGCCATGAGACACCCGCCCTTGTCGTTCCAGGCGCGCCCGAACCACGGCGCCTGGCCGAGGGCGTGGTCGAGGGCGACGAGAGCGCGCTCGAACTGACCCTGTCGCGCGAGACGGAGCCCCCGGTCGGCCACCTCCTGAACCGGCGGCGGGATTGGCCGCGCAACCGGCGACGGCGCCGGCCTGGCCGCCGCCGGGGGGACGGGTTCCGAGGGCGAGGGGGCGGCAGGTGGCCGAGGCCGTCGGCACCGCTCGGCGGCACGCGCCGCGTCCGCATACGCGGGGTCGATCCCGAGCGCCTGCTCGTATGAGCGGAGGGCGTCGTCCGGCTGGCTCTGTCGCTCCAGGCACTCCCCGCGGTGGAACCAGCCCATGGCGAGGGCCCGGGTGTTGCGCGTCTCGAGGGCCAGCATCCGCTCCAGGGCGGGGACGGCCTCGGCGAAGCGGCCGAGGTCCTTCAGCGTCATGCCCTTGAAGTACCAGCACGCCGAGTCGTTCGGGTCGATGGCGAGGGCGTTCTCGAGGCAGGCGAGCGCGTCGTCACGCCTGCCCAGCTCTCTGAGCGCCACCGCCTTGTTCCGCCACGTCAGGACCAGCCGGGGGTCCAGCTCGAGGGCGCGGTCCAGGCTCGGGAGGGCCTCCTCGAAGCGCCGCGCCTGGTTGAGAGCGTGTCCGACGTTGTTGTGGACCATGGCCCGATCCGGCGCCAGCTCGGCCGCCTTGACCAGACAGGCCAGCGCCGCCTCGTGCCGGCCCAGCTGGCTCAGGCAGCTTCCCTGGCGGCTCCAGGCTTCGACATCCAGGGGGTCGAGGCGGGTCGCTTGCTCGTAGGCCTCGAGCGCCTCCGCCGGGCGCCGGAGGGCGACCAGGGTGTCACCGCGATTCCGCCGCGACACCGGAAGCTCGGAGTCGAGCCCGTCGGCGCGGTCGAACGCGGCGAGCGCCTCCTCGAGTCGCCCCAGGCGGTGGAGGCATCGGCCGCGGTTGTTCCAGCCGAGCGCGCTCGAGGGGTCCAGCTCGAGGCCGCGGTCGAGGCACTGGAGCGCCTCGTCGAGCCGGCCCAGGTCGCCCAGACACATCCCCTTGTTCCGCCAGGCGCGCGGGTTCTGCGGATCCAGGGCGAGCGCCCGGTCGTAGGCCGCGAGCGCCTCCTCCCGCCGACCCAGGCGGCCGAGCGCGTTCCCCTTGTTGTTCCAGGCGACGTCGCTGCCAGGATCGAGCGCGAGCGCCCGGTCGAAGCAGCCGACGGCGTCCTCGAAGCGATCCAGGTGCGCGAGGCTGATGCCCTTGTCGATCCACTCCCGGGCGTCGAGCTCGGCCGTCGCCGGCGGCCGCACGGCGGCGCCCCCCCGCTGCGCCAGGAGCGCCTCCAGCTCCGCCCGCAACGCCGCGAAGCCTGGATACCGCCGGGCGGGCTCTTTCTCGAGGCAGCGCCGGATGATCGGGAAGAGCGGCGAGTCGAGCGGCGGCACCGGCGCCTCCCGATGGAGGCGGTGCATGGCCGCCCAGAAGCGCCCGGCCGCGTCGGCCGTGGTGGGAAGGGGCGCCACGAACGGGAGCCGGCCGCCGGAAGCCATCTGGTAGAGCACGACGCCGAAGGCGTACACGTCGCTGCGCTCGTCGCAGGCGGCGGCGTCCGTGAACTGTTCGGGTGGCATGTGGGTGGGGGTGCCGGCGCCCTTTCCCTCCATCGTCTGGGCGGAGAGGCCCACCGTGTCCCCGTGGACGTGGAGCGTGACGTCGCGACCCTGGCGGGCGGCGATGACTCCCGCCAGGCCGAAGTCAGAGATCTTCACGCTCTTCTGCGCGTCGATGAGGATGTTGTCGGGCTTGATGTCGCGGTGGCACCGCACGCCGCGTGAGCCGGCGTATTCCATGCCGTGACAGAACTGGATCGCCCAGGTGAGGCTCTGGACCAGGTCCGGCGGCCGTCGCTTGAGATAGCCCGAGAGCGAGTTCAGGCCGTCCTCCCCGGGCGCCACGTACTGCGTGACGATGAAGAGCCGCTGGCCGATCTCGTCCACCAGGTAGGCCCGGACGAGGTAGGGATGCCGGTCGAGGTCGATCCAGACCCGGGCTTCCCGTCGGAAGAGTGCCCGCGTCTCGGCGTCGGCCAGGTACTCGTCGCGGAACGTCTTCAACGCGTAGACTTCGTGGGCCCCCAGTGAGTAGACGAGGTAGACCACCCCGAAACCGCCCTTGCCGAGGATGCCATGGACCTGGTAGTCCTGCCCGATCAGGTCGCCCTTCCGGTACGGCGTGCCGGGAATCGGCGCCGGAGCCGCCGGAGGCGTGACCGCTCCGGGCGGGGGAGCTGTCATGTCGCGCGCGCCGGCCGGCGCCTCCGCCGCGGGCGCCGCCTCCAGCTCGCGCAGCCGCTGGCGCGCCTGCGCGACCGCGTCGCCCAGCTCCGGAGGGGCCAGCTCGACGAACCGGCGCAGCGAGGCGGCCGCCTCCCGGACGCGCCCGAGCGCGTCCTCGGTCCGGGCCTTATTGAGCCACGCGACGACGTTGGCGGGATCGGCGGCGATCGCCCGCTCGCAGCTCTGGACCGCGTCCTCGCGCCGGCCGAGGGCGTTGAGGCACGCGGCGCGGTTGTTCCAGAACACCGAGATCGCGGGCTCCAGCTCGACGGCCTTGTCGTAGCAGGCGAGAGCCTCCTGGGGCCGCCCGGCGGCCTGGAGACAGTCGCCCCTGGCAAACCACGCGCCGGCCAGCCCGGGACCGAGCTGGATCGCCTCGTCGAGCACGGCCAGCGCCTCGTCGAGGCGGCCGAGCCCGGAGAGCGCGATCCCCTTGTTGACCCGGGCCGGGACGTTGCCGGGATCGGCCGCGAGCACCCGGTCGAGGTGCCGCAGGCCCTCCTGGACCCGCCCCTCGGCCAGGAGCCGTGTCGCCAGTTCGAGGACCGCCGCGGTCACGGGCCCGACAGCCGGGGCCGCCGGCCGGCTGGCGGCCGCGCCCGCCGGCCCAGGCTTCGCGCCGGAGAGATCCTCGATCACCCGCCGGGCCTGCTCGACCTGCTTGGCGTGCTCCGGGCGCGCCAGCTCGATGAAGCGCCGGAGCGACGCGATCGCGGCCTGGGCTCGCCCGAGCTGTTGCTCGACGACGCCCTTGTTGAGCCAGACGCGGTCATTGTCCGCGTCGATCTCCGCCGCGCGGTCGAAGCAGGCGAGCGCCTCCTCGAGACGCGCCAGCGCCATCAGGGCGTTGCCCTTGGAGAGCCACGCGCCGAGGAGGCGCGGATCGAGCCCCAGGGCCCGGGTGTAGCTGTCGACCGCCTCGGGATGCCGCTTGAGGCGCTGCAGCACGACGCCTCGGATGTACCACGCGGCGGCGAGGCCGGGGTCGGCCGCCACCGCCTGGTCGGCGTGCGTCAGAGCGGCGTCGAGTTGATCCTTGGCGGCGAGATCCCGGGCCTTGTTGGCGTTGGCCACGGCGGTCCCCCGGGTGAGAATCGCGTTGGCCTCGGCCGCGCGGCCGAGGTTCTGCAGGCAGACGGCCTTCGCCACCATGGCCGGCGTGTCCTTCTGGTCGATCTCGAGGCACCGGTCGAAGCAGACGAGCGCGTCCGCGAAGCGCCCGAGCTGGAGGAGCGCGTTCCCCTTGAACAGCCACGCCTCGCCGTCCCCCGGGCGGGCCCGGAGGACGCGATCGAACCAGGGAATCGCCTCCTCGTGACGTTCCCGCCCCACGAGGCCTTGCCCCCGCTGCTTCCAGGCCTCGATGTCTTGAGGGCTGGCCGGCTTGACGGCCTTCTTGAGGAGCGCTTGGCACCGGCCGCACGTGGTCGCGTCGTCGGTGTTCTTGTCGTAACCGCAGTGGGGGCAGGTCATCGCTACCGGAGCCCGAAGCCTCGGGCCATGAAGCTGGCGACGAAGACGATGACGACCACAAGCCCCATCTCGATGTGGTTGACGAGGTACAGCGCCCGCGCCGGCGACGTGTCCGGCATCTGGCCGCGGCGCAGCTCCGCGCGCCAGCGGATGAAGGTGAGCATGGGCCAGATCTCCAGCCCGAGGACGATCGCGAACAGCGCCATCTTGGCCCAGAAGAGCGGCGAGCCGAGGTAGAACTGCGTGCCCTTTTCCAGTCCGCCGAACGCGCGCAGCAACCCGGTGACGAGCCAGAGTCCGGCGGCGATACCCCAGGCGGTGTCGGCCGCGAAGAGGCTCCGGATGCGCTCGACATCGACGGGCCCCTTGAGGAAGCGTCCCCGCAGGAAGACGCTGGCGAGGCCGATCGGGAGCGCCAGCAGGTGGAGCGCGGACACGATGGCCGAGACCACGGGTCCACTATACCCGCCTCCGCGTATCGACCGGACGAGATGCGGCGGGCGCGGCCGGCACCCCAACGGCGAGCCCCTGGCCGGGCTTGGCGCCGTGGCCGCGGCTGATGGCGGATCCGCGTGATACGGCAGGCCTTTCTCGGCGGGACCGCCTGACGCGGACTCGCCCCCCGTCCGTCCATCGGATGGGCCGGGAACCGGCGCGCCGGTGAGCCCGTCTAACTGTCGCAGGCATCCATCCAAGACGACCGCGCTCACAGGGAGGAACGACCATGGGTGTGAAGCAGGTTGCGATGGTGGTGATTCCGGTCCTGCTCCTCGCCGTGCCCGGTGGGGCGCGGGGAGGGGAGATCCGCGTCGAGGCCCCGCACCTGGCCGCCGTCGTCGTCTATCCCGACCGGGCCGAGGTGACCCGCCGGGCATCCGTCACGGTCCCAGCCGGCGCCGGCGAGATCGTGTTCGAGAAGGTTCCACCCGGGATCGAGCGCGACTCGCTTCGCGTCTCGACCCGTGGCGTGCCGGCGCTCATCGGCGCCGTCGAGCTACGCGAGCAAGTCCAGGAACCGCCGAAGTCGCCGGAGTACGCCGCGGCCGACGACGAGGTCCGGCGGCTCGAGGTGGAGCTCGCCGGGCTGGACGCCGAGGACGCGGCCGACAAGGAGATGGCCGAATTCCTGCGGGCCCTCCGAGCGACCACCGGACAGCGCGCGGGAGAGCGATTGGCCGAGGGCAGGCCTGACCCCGAGGCGGTCCGGGGCCTCTTCGAGTTCGTGCGGGCCCAGGTCGACGATCTCGGCCGGCGCCTGGTGACGCGGCAGGAGCGGCGGAAGGCCGCCCAGGAGCGGCTCCAGATCGCCCGGGCTCGCCGGGACGCCGCCCGGCCGCGGGGCCCGATCCGCACGCGGACCGTGCGGGTCGCCCTGGAGGCCCGACAGGCGGGCGCGCTCGACGTCACCCTCGGGTACGTCGTTCCCGGGGCCCGCTGGCGTCCCGCCTACCGCGCCGTGCTCGACGCCGAGGGGTCCCGCATCGCGATCACGTCCGAGGCCGTCGTGGTCCAGCGGACCGGCGAGGACTGGGACGACGTCGAGCTGCAGCTCTCCACGTCGGCGCCCGCGCGGGGCGTCCAGCCGCCGGCGCTGAGCCCGGTCGTCCTTCGCGTGATCGAGGCGAGGTCGCGGGTCCTCGGGGGCGAGCTCGGATCGAAATCGGAGGGAGGCGCTGCCCGGGACGCTCTCCGCAGCGCGCCGGCCGCCCCCGCCGCGGTCCCGCCCAAGACGGCGACGCCCGGTGAGGCCCTCGAGGCCGAGGTCGTCCACACCGCCTACAACACGACCTTCGTCGTGCCGGGTCGGTCGTCGATTGCCGCCGACGGGCGTGACCACCGGGTGGTGCTGCGCAACCAGGATCTGGCGGCCACCCTGGGCTACCGGATCGTCCCCGCGGCGCGCGAGGAGGCGTATGTCGTCGCCAGGGCCACCGCGCCGGCCGACTACCCGCTGCTGGCCGGGCCGATGCGAGTGTTCGCCGGGGCCGCTTACGTCGGCCAGTTCGCCCTCCAGGAAGCGGGGCCCGGCGCCGAGCTCGAGCTGCCCTTCGGAGCCGACAACCGCGTGCGGGTGAAGCGCGTGGTGCTCACGCCGCGGCGCACCCGCGAGGGGCTCACGGGCCGGGATGAGCAGGTCGCCCACGCTTTCCGCACCGAGATCGAAAACCTGCGCGACCGCGCGGTCACCGTGGTGGTCGAGGACCAGGTGCCGGTGAGCGAGGATGAGCGGATCACGGTGAAGCGCGGCGACGGCACCACCCCGGGCTTTCGCGAGGTGCGGGATCGCCCGGGTGTCCTGGAATGGGACGTCCCGCTCGGCCCGCGGCAGAAGAAGGAGATCGTCCTCGAGTACGCCGTCCGCCACCCGAAGGGCCTGCCGGTCGCCGGAGGGCGGTAGCCCCGGGCCTCAGGTCCGCCGCAGGCGGAAGTTGAAGCGACGCACCTCGAACTGCTGGTTCGGGTTCGGCGTGAACTCCACGTACTTCTGGAGCCCGTAGTCCTCGTAGGGTTGGATCACGACGATCCAGGGGTGATGCTCGAGGAAGATCTTGGTCATCTTCCGGTAGGATTCCCCCCGGAACTTCTCGTCCAGGCTGAAGCGGGCGGCCTGTCCCAGCTCGTCGAACTCGGGATGGCGCCAGTAGTCCTGCGGTCCGCCCGGGGCCAGGAGCCGCCACATCATGCCGTCGGGATCGCCGAGCGTCGAGGTGGGGTCCGACCACCAGAGGCCCTTGAACGTCCGGTCGCGGTTCTTCTGGGCACGCACCGAGTACTCGATCACCTCGACCACGACGTTGACGCCCACGTCCTTCCACATCCCGGCGATGGCCTCCGACATGGGCTTGTCGTTGGCGGTGTAGCCCACGGTGGTCTCGAGGTAGATGGGCTCGTTCCGGTACCCCGCCTTCTTGAGCCGCTCTCTGGCCTCCTTCGGGTCGTAGGCGAGCGGAGGCAGGGCCGCATCGTAATGGACGTCGCCCCTGGCGATGGGGCCGTTGGGCACGATCCCGCGGCCCCGCCAGAGCTCCTTCACGATCGCCTCGCGATCGATGGCCAGCGACAGCGCCTGCTTCACCAGCGGGTGGCCGAGCGGCGGGACTTTCGAGTTGACGGCCAGCACGTAGAGCCCGGCATAGAGGGCGCCCACCACCCGGGTCGAGGGATGGGTCGCGACGCGCTCCCCGTGATCCGGCGGAAGCTGGGTGATGACGTCGGCCTCACCCTTGAGGAGCGCGGCCACCCGCGGCGCCGTCTCGGGAATCGGGCGGAAGACGACGCGGTCCACGTCGATCTTCCCGCCCCAGTAGTCGGGATTCGCCTCCAGCACGAGCCTGTCGTCCTTGACCCACGAGACGAAGCGGACCGGGCCGGTGCCGAGGGGCTTCGCGTTGAAGGCGTCGCCGCCGACCGCCTCCAGGTATTTCTTGGGCACGATCTGGCCGCCGTAGAAGGCGAGGCGGGCCGGCAGCAGCGGGTCGGGCTGCCGGGTGTGGATGACGAGCGTGGACGGATCCGGCGCCTCGATCCGGTCGATGACCGTGAACACGGTGTTGACGCGCGCCTTCACCGCCGGGTCGTAGGTCCGCTCGAGGCTGAACTTCGCATCGGCCGAGCTGAATGGGTCGCCGTTGTGCCACCGGACACCCGGGCGAAGCCTGAACTGCCAGGTGGTCGGGCCGGTGGTCTTCCACTCGGTCGCGAGCCCGGGCTGGAGCTTGCCGTCCGGATGGCGGCTCACCAGGTTGTCGAAGAGGTTGAAGGTGACGCGGATGTCGTTCGACGACGTCGAGAAGTGGGGGTCGAGCTTGGAGATGTCACCCCCCTGCGCGACGACCAGCTCCCGCTTCGGGGTGGTCTGGGCGGTTCCCGGCCGGCCCTCGGCGAGCAAACCGCCGGCCGCCACGGCCCCGAGTCCGAGCGCCTTCAGAAAATCGCGACGGCTCTCCATGTCGACCACCGACTCGATCACGGCGCTCCCCGAGGGGGCGTCAGGCGCGGCGCATCCGGAGGTTGAAGCGCCGGAGCTCCAGCGCCTGGTTCGGGTTCGGCGTGAACTCGACGTGCTTCTGGAGCCCGTAGTCCTCGTAGGGCTGGATCACGAGGATCCAGGGGTTGTACTCGAGGAACAGCTCGGTCATTCGCTTGTAGGCCTGGCTCCGGAACTTCTCGTCGATGGAGAAGCGGGCGGCGTTGCCCAGCTCGTCGAACTCCGGGTGCCGCCAGTAATCGTGGGGCCCGCCGGGGCTCATGAGCCGCCACATCATGCCGTCGGGATCGCGGAGCGTCGAGGTCGGATCGGACCACCAGAGGCCTTTGAACGTCCGCTCCCGGTTCTTCTGGGCCCGCACCGAGAACTCGATCACCTCGACCACGACGTTGATCCCCACGTCCTTCCACATGGCGGCGATCGCCTCGGACATCGGCTTGTCGTTGGCAATGAGCCCGACGGTCGTCTCGAGGTAGATCGGCTCGCCCTTGTACCCGGACTTCTTCACCAGCTCGCGCGCCTCCTTGGGGTCGTACTTGAGGGGCGGCAGGCCGACGTCGTAGTGGTTGTCGCCCTTGGCGATCGGCCCGTTCGGCACCACGCCGCGCCCGCGCCACAGCTCCTTGACGATCGCCTCCCGGTCCACCGCGAGCTGCATCGCCTTCTTGAGGGTCCAGTTGTTGAGGGGCGCCACCTTGGAGTTCGTGCCCAGCACGTAGAGACCGGCGTAGAGCGCCGAGGCGCCCTTGGTCGTGGGGCTCTGATTGACGCGGTCCCAGTGGTCGGGGGTGAGCTGGGTGATCACGTCGAGCTCGCCCTTGACCAGCCCGGCCACCCGCGGCGCCGTCTCCGGGATCGGCCGGAAAATCACGCGGTCCACGTCGATCTTCCCCCCCCAGTAATCGGGGTTGGCCTCCAGCACGAGCTTGTCGTCCTTGGTCCAGGAGGCGAACCGCACGGGACCGGTGCCGACCGGCTTCGCGTTGAAGGCGTCGGCGCCGGCCTGCTCGAGGTACTTCTTGGGGACGATCTGGCCCCCGTAGAAGGCGAGGCGGGCCGGGAGGAGCGGGTCCGGCTTCTTGGTGTGGAAGACCACCGTGGAGGCATCGGGCGCCTCGATGCGGTCGATCGTGGTGAAGACGCTCGACACCATCGTCTTCACGTTGGGGTCGTAGGTCCGCTCGATCGAGAACTTGACGTCGGCCGAGCTGAACGGATCGCCGTTGTGGAAGCGGACGCCCGGCCGGAGCTTGAAGGTCCAGGACGTCGGGGTGCTGTTCTTCCACTCGAGGGCCAGCCCGGGATTCAGCTTGTCGTCCGGGTGGCGGTTGGTCAGGTTGTCGAAGACGTTGAAGGAGACCCGGATGTCGTTCGACGACGTCGAGAAGTGGGGGTCGAGCTTGGAGATGTCACCTCCCTGCGCGACGACCAGCTCCCGCTTCTGGGTGGTCTGGGCGGCTCCCGGGCGCCCCTCGCCGAGCAGGCCGCCGGCCGCCGCGGCCCCGAGTCCGAGCGTCTTCAGAAAATCGCGACGACTGTCCATGTCCGTTCTCCCTCCGAACGTGTCGTGGTCAAGCCCGCGGCGCCAGCTCCTCGCGGAGCCGCCGGGCGGCGATCGCCGCCTCGTCCTCGCGCAGGCAGTGGGGATCCAGCAGCAGCGCGTCCTGGAAGACGCGCACCATGATCGGCGGCTCGCCCCGGCGCAGCGCCTCCATGACGGCTTCCGGAGTGAGCCCGGTCAGGCCGCGGTCGAGCTCGACGAGCACCGTCGGCGCCGTCCAGACCGACCAGTCGTCCTCGAGGCGGACGCGGACGCCGGGCAGTCCCGCGGCGGCCTCTGCGATCAGCCGGGCCTCGGCCAGGTGTTGGTCCCACTCGGCCCGGTGGTCCTCGTGGAGGAAGAGCTCGAGGGCGGTGACGAGGCCGACGATGTCTTCCTTGCTCACCTTGCAGGGCCGACCGATCGCGGCATTCGGCGCCCCGTTGACGGCCGCCGCCCGGATCAGCTCCGCCCGCCCGAGCAGCAGACCGCTGCCCTGGGGGCCGCGGATGCCCTTGCCGCCGCTGTAGATGACGAGGTCGGCGCCGAGGGCCGTCCATCGGGTGAGGTGGGCGACCGGGGGAAGGGTGGATGCCGCGTCGACGATCAGCGGCCGGCCGTGAGCGTGGGCGATCTCAGCCATGCGCTCGTCGGAGACCCCGCGCCCGCCGAGGCGCGGCGACACGATGAAGACCAGGGCGGCAGTCCGGTCGCCGATGGCGGCCTCGACCTCGGAGGGCGTGCACGCCTCGGCGCTGCCTACCTCCACGAGGCGGGCCCCGGCCGTCCGCAGCGCCTGGTCGTACTGGATCCGCTGGCACCGCTGGATGACGAGCTCGTTCGGCATGCCGCTCGTGTCGGGGAGCCGCCGGATGCGCTCAGGATCGGTTCCCGCCATGCAGGCCGCCGCGGCCAGCAGGAGGCCGCCCGCCGAGCCCGAGGTCACGTGGGCCGCCTCGACCCCGATCAGCCGGGCGATGTGCTCGCCCGCCCGGGCGTTCAGCTCCGCCATGTCCACGAAGGCCGTGGCCGCCTCGGCCATGGCGTCGAGGACGGGCTTGGGCATGAGCGAGCCGCTGGCCATCGTGTTCATCCCGCGCGCGTTGACGATCGGCCGGACACCGAGCCGCGTGTAGATGTCGGTCACGCGGTAGACTGTACCATGGACGGGCGACCGCACAACCCCGAGTGAAGAGGAGGCGCCATGCGCGGGAGGCAGATCAGGGAGAAGCTCCGGGCGGGCCGCCCGGTATTCACGGTCGGCCTCAAATTCCACGCGCCGCGCCTGGTCGAGATGCTGGCCCGGAGCGGGGCCGACCAGATCTTCCTCGACGCCGAGCACGGGCCGCTCTCCGAGCGCGAGTGCGAGGAGATGGTTCGCGCGGCCGACCTCTTCGACGTGCCGGTGTCGATCCGGGTGCCGGTCAATGCCGCGCACGTCATCCTCCGCTACCTCGACATCGGCACCTCCACCATCCTGGTCCCGCACGTGACCACGCGGGCCGATGCCGAGCAGGCCGTCCGGGCGGTCAAGTATCCGCCTGAGGGGGAACGGAGCTTCGCGCTCGGGCGCGGCGCCGAGCGCCACGGGCTTTCCCCGGCGGAGTACGTGCGGCGCGCCAACGACGAGACGGTGGTGCTCGCCCTGTTCGAAGACGTGGCCGGGCTCGGCGAGGTCGAGGCGATCGGCCGCGTGCCGGGGATCGACGGTCTCCACGTCGGCGCCTACGATCTCGCGGCCTCGATGGGATATCCGGGACAGCCGTGGCGCGACGACGTCCAGGCCGTCGTCGAGCGCGTCCGTCAAACCTGCCGGACCCTCGGGTTGCCGTTCGGCACCGTGCCGCGTGACCGGGCCGACCTCCGGCGGCAGATCGAGGGCGGCTGCCAGCTCATCACGGTCTCGACGCTCGAGTGGGGGATCGAGCTGACCCGCGAGACGGTCGCCGAGCTCGCCAAACTGGGGCCGGCCGGCTGAACGACACCCGGCCGCCGCGGCCGCGCCAGCCGGTCGCCGCCCGGCTCCGCCAGCCACGCCGGATGGACTCTTGACCGCTTCCGAGTCCGGTCGGCGCGTCCCGCCCCGGGAGGCGTCGCCGGCGCTTGACAAGCCGTCCGGCGGCTCCTAGTATCCGGCCAAGCACCTCCCCGACGTCCGGATACTCCTCTGCTTCAGAAGGGGACGCCTAATGATCCCTGCCGCGTTCGAGTACCACGTCCCGACTTCGATCGCCGAGGCCACCGCTCTGCTGACTCGACTCGGCGACGACGCGAAGGTCGTCTCCGGGGGTCAGAGCCTCATCCCGCTGATGAAGCTGCGGCTGGCCACGCCCCGGCATCTCGTCGACATCAACCGCATTCCCGGGCTCGCCTACATTCGGCAGGCCGACGGCGTCCTGCAGATCGGCGCGCTCGCCCGGGAATCGGATCTCGAGGACTCCGACCTCATCGGCACGCGATATCCGATCCTGGCCGACACCAGCCGGGTCATTGCCGACCCGCTGGTCCGCAACCTGGCGACCGTCTGCGGTAACCTGGCCCACGCGGACCCCGCCAACGACCACCCGGCGACCATGCTGGCCCTGGGGGCGGAGGTGGTGGCGGCGGGGCCGAACGGGGAGCGGCGGATCCCCGTCCGGTCCCTGTTCACGGGTCCCTTCACGACGACGCTGGCCCCCGACGAGATCATCGTCGAGATCCGGGTTCCGGCCCCTCCGGCGCGCAGCGGCGGGGCTTACCTGAAGCTCGAGCGAAAGGTCGGGGACTTCGCCACGGCCGCGGTGGCTGCCCAGCTGACGCTCGGCCCCGACGGAGCCTGTCAGCGCGCCGGCATCGGCCTGACCAACGTCGGCGCCACCCCGATCGAGGCGGGCCGAGCGGAACGCTTCCTGGCCGGCAAACGGCCGGACGACGCGGTGATCAGGCAAGCGGCCGAGCTGGCGGCCGAAGAGTCCCAGCCCACGTCGGATCTCCGGGGCCCGGCCGAGTACAAGCGGGACCTCGTCCGCGTGCTGGCGGCCCGCGCGATCCGGCGCGCCCTGGAACGGGCCGGTGGAGGGAGGTGAAGGCCATGCGCGTCGAAGTCACGATCAACCGGGAGAGGTACGCGAGCGACGTGGAGCCGCGACTCCTGCTCGTCCACCTGATCCGTGACGTCCTCCGGCTGACCGGCACCCACATCGGCTGCGATACGACGCACTGTGGAGCCTGCACGGTGCTCCTCGACGGACGGCCCGTCAAGTCGTGCACGGTCTTCGCCGTCCAGGCGCACGGGCGGGAGCTCATGACGGTGGAGGGCCTGGAGCAAGACGGCAATCTCCATCCGGTCCAGGAAGGCTTCATGCAGGAGCACGGGCTCCAGTGCGGATACTGCACGCCCGGCATGCTCATGACGAGCTACGCCTTCCTGCGAAAGGCCAAGGATCCCACCGAGGACGAGATCCGCCTCGCCATCTCCGGCAACCTCTGCCGGTGCACCGGCTACGTGAATATCGTCAAGGCGATCCAGCACGCAGCCGCGAGGCTGCGGCAGGGAGGGACATGATGCCCCCCAGGACGACGCCCGAGATCGGCGGGATGGGGCACTCGCTGAAGCGGAAGGAGGATCCCCGCTTCATCCGGGGCAAGGGCACGTACGTGGACGACGTCCAGCTCCCGGGCATGCTCTATCTCGACATCGTCCGGAGCCCCTTCGCTCACGCCCGGATCAAGAAGATCGATGCCTCCCGGGCCCTGGCCGTTCCCGGGGTGCTGGCCGTCATCACCGGGCAGGACCTGGCCAAGTACAACCTCCACTGGATGCCGACATTGATGTCCGACACGCAGATGGTGCTGCCGGTGGAGAAGGTGATGTACCAGGCCCAGGAGGTGGCGGCGGTCCTGGCCACCGACCGCTACCTGGCCGCCGATGGGGTCGACGCCGTGGAGGTCGAGTACGAGCCGCTCCCGGTCGTCGTCGATCCGAGGAAGGCTCTCGAGCCCGGCGCCCCCGTGCTGCGGACCGACAAGAAGGACAAGAAGGACAACCACATCTGGCACTGGGAGTGGGGCGACCGGGCCGCGACCGACCGCGCCTTTCAGGGGGCGGACGTCACCGTCAAGGAAGACATCTACCTTCCCCGGATCCACGTGGCCTCGATCGAGACCTGCGGCTGCGTGGCCCACTTCGACAAGGTGACCGGGAAGCTCACGGTCTGGATGACCACTCAGGCGCCCCACGCCATCCGGACGGTCTTCGCCCTCGTCGCCGGGCACGTCGGCCTCGAGGAGCACAAGATCCGGATCATCTCGCCCGACATCGGGGGCGGCTTCGGCGGCAAGGTGCCCGTGTATCCGGGGTACGTGATCGCGGTGGCCGCCTCGGTGCTCACCGGCAAGCCCGTCAAGTGGATCGAGGATCGGATGGAGAACCTCCAGGCCGACTCCTTCGCCCGCGACTACCACATCACCGCCGAGCTGGCGGCGACCAGGGACGGCCGCCTGACCGCGCTCCGGATCAAGACGCTGGCCGACCACGGCTACGCCGACGCGGCCGCCAACCCCTCCAAGTTCCCGGCCGGACTCTTCCACATCTGCACCGGCTCCTACGACTTCAAGGCGGCCCACGTGGAGGTGGACGGCGCCTACACCAACAAGCCGCCCGGCGGCATCGCCTACCGGTGCTCCTTCCGCGTCACCGAGGCGGTTCACACCATCGAGCGGATGGCCGACCTCATGGCCCACCAGCTCGGCATGGATCCGGCCGAGTTCCGCCTCAAGAACTTCATCAAGCCCGAGCAGTTCCCGTACCGCTCGGCCCTCGGGTGGGAGTACGACAGCGGCGACTACGCCGGGGCCCTCCGGAAGGCCATGGAGAAGATCGGCTACGCCAACCTCCGGCGGGAGCAGGCCGAAAAGCGTCAGCGCGGGGAGCTGATGGGCATCGGGATCTCGAGCTTCACCGAGATCGTGGGGGCGGGGCCGTCGAAGCACTTCGACATCCTGGGACTCAAGATGTTCGACAGCTGCGAGATCCGGATCCACCCGACCGGCAAGGCCATCGCGCGCTTCGGGACCAAGTCCCAGGGGCAGGGCCACGAGACCACCTACGCCCAGATCCTGGCCGAAGAGCTGGGCATCCCGGCCAAGGACATCCAGGTGGAGGAAGGCGACACCGACACCGCGCCCTACGGCCTCGGCACCTACGCGAGCCGCTCGACGCCGGTCGCCGGCGCGGCGGCCGCGATGGCCGCCCGCAAGATCCGGGACAAGGCCCGGAAGCTCGCTGCCCACCTCCTGGAAGCGGCCGAAGAGGACCTCCTGTGGGAGCCGGGGAAGTTCTCGGTGAAGGGCGCCCCCGGCCGCGCCAAGACCATCCAGGAGATCGCGTTCGCGGCGTACACGAACCACCCGCAAGGGATGGAGGCCGGGCTGGAGGCGGTCTCCTACTACGACCCGCCGAGCCTGACCTATCCCTTCGGCAGCTACATCTGCGTGGTGGACGTCGACAAGGGGACGGGGGAGGTCAAGGTCCGGCGCTTCGTGGCGGTGGACGACTGCGGGAACATCATCAATCCCATGATCGTCGAGGGGCAGATCCACGGCGGGCTCACCATGGGGCTGGCGCCGGCGCTCTACGAAGAGATCTCGTACGACGAGCAGGGCAACATCCGGGGCGGCAGCTTCATCGATTACCTGGTGCCGACGGCGGTCGAGACTCCGAAGTGGGAGACCGACAAGACGTGCACGCCGTCCCCTCACCATCCGCTGGGGGCGAAGGGCGTCGGGGAGTCGGCCACGGTGGGGGCGCCGGCCGCCATCGCCAACGCGGTGGTGGACGCCCTCTGGCACCTCGGGGTGCGTCACGTGGACATTCCGATCACCCCGGCCAAGGTGTGGAAGCTGCTCCGGGAGCACGGCGTCACCGAGTAGCCGATCGCGCGCGGGACCAGCTGGTTGACATCTGATGCGTTCGATCATATCATCTCTCATCATGGCGCGAACCACCGTCGACATCGATGCCCCCATCCTGAAGGACCTCAAGCGCCTGCAGAAGCAGGAAGGAAAACCCCTGGGGCGGCTCATCTCCGATCTCCTCGCGGAGGCCCTGGCCCGTCATCGGGCGGCCAGAAGCCAGCCGGCTCCCTTCCGGTGGGTCTCACGTCCGATGCGCGCCCGCATCGACGTCTCGGACAAGGACGCCCTCTACCTGGCGCTCGAGGACAAGGCGGGAAAGCGCTCGAGGTGAGCTACGCCTTCGATGTCAACGTCCTGCTGTACGCCTCCGACCGGCAGAGTCCGTTTCATCGCCGCGCGGTCGAATTCCTCGGCGACTGCTCGTCTCGGGCCGAAGTGTTCTACGTCGCCTGGCCCACGGCGATGGCATACCTGCGGATCGCGACTCACCCGGCGGTCTTCGAAGCTCCGCTGCCGCCGGAAGAGGCGATGCGGAACATCGAGGCCCTCCTGCGCCTGCCCCACGCGCGCTTCCTGGGCGAAGAAGAGGGATTCTGGGACGCCTATCGCCGGGCGACCGACGGCCTCACCGTGCGGGGAAACCTGGTGCCCGACGCGCACGTGGCGGCGCTTCTATTCCAGCACGGGGTCCGCCGGTTCTACACCCGGGATGCCGACTTCCGGCGATTCGCGTTCCTGGACGTCCGCGACCCCTTCTCATGAGACCGGGTTGTTGAGGAGTCGCCGGCCGTGAAGATCGAGCAGACATTCGTCCTCGAGGCGGCCCCCGACCGCGTGTGGGCCTTCCTGACCGACCCGTATCAGGTCGCGAGCTGCCTGCCGGGCGCCGCGATCACGGAGCGGATCGACGACCGAACCTGGCGGGGCGCCATCACGGTGAAGGTCGGGCCGGTGACCACGAGCTACAAGGGCACGATCCGATTCGAGCGGCTCGACGGCGAGCGGTGGGAAGCCGAGCTACTCGGCCAGGGCCAGGACGTCAAGGGCAGGGGTGGGGCCGAGATGCGGATGCAGAGCCGCCTCCGCCCGACCGACCACGGCACGGAGATCACCGTCGTATCCGAGGTGAGCATCAGCGGATTGCTCGCCCAGCTGGGCCGCGGGATGATCGAGAGCGTGTCGACCCAGATCTTCCGGCAATTCGCAGCCGCCATGCAGCAGAAGCTGGCGACGGCCGCCGGCTCCGGCCAGGCCGACGCCGGGGCCACGCCGGCCGAGCCCAAGCCGTTGAACGTCCTTTCGCTAGGGGCCAAGGCGGTGGGGCAGGCGGTGAAGCGCGCTCTGGGCGGCGAGGCGGAGAACCCGTGAACCCTCTCCCGCCAATGCCCGTTGCTCCGGGTGGTCCCGCCCAGGCTCGCGTCGTGGCCGCCGGGGGAGAGCGATGAGCGGCGACGATCTGCTCGGGCTGGTCTATGACCTGGCCCGGCGGCGCGAGCCCTTCGCCCTGGCCACCGTGGTCCACTGCGAGCGGCCGACGTCGGCCAAGCCGGGAGCCAAGGCGCTCATCCGATCGGATGGTTCGATGACGGGGTGGATCGGCGGAAGCTGCGCCGAGCCCCTCGCCGTCCGCGAGGCCCTCGAGGCGCTCCGGGACGGGCAGCCGCGACTGATCGCGCTCGTCGGCGAGGGCGGCGAGCCGGATCGCCGCGAGGGCGTGCGGGAGTACACCATGAGTTGCCACAGCGGCGGGACCCTGGAGATCTTCATCGAGCCCGTCCTGCCGAAGCCCCAGCTCGTGCTGGTCGGGAGCGGCCCGGTCGTCGAGACCCTGGCCGCCCTCGGCCGGGCCGTGAGCTTCGACGCGGTGGTGGTGGCCGGCCCGGAGGACCTCTGGCCCGTCTCGATCACGGCAGAAACCGCGGTCGTGGTGGCCACCCACGGGCGCTTCGACGAGGATGCGCTGGAGCAGGCCCTCCAGAGTCGGGCGCGCTACGTCAGCCTGGTGGCGAGCCCCAAGCGCGCCCGGGCGCTGGTCGAGACCCTGAGGGGGCGCAGCGTTCCGCTCGAGGCCCTCGAGCGGCTCAAGGCGCCGGCCGGGCTCGATCTCGGCGCCGTCACGCCCGAGGAGATCGCGGTGAGCATCCTGGCCGAGATCGTCCGCGCCCGCCGCGCCTGGGCCGACGCCCGAGCGGAGGCGCCCGTCGAAGAGCCGACCGCGGCCGGCACGGCCCGCGACCCGATCTGCGGGATGACCGTGGCCGTCGCCGGAGCCCCGCCCACCTCGGAGGTCGCGGGCCAGCGGTTCTACTTCTGTGGCGCCGGCTGCAAGGAGCGGTTCGACCGGAACCCGACCCCGTACGCCGTCGGCACGCGCGACTGAGATCCCGCTCCCCCGCCTGCCGAGCCCCTGCGCCCTCGCCTCGTCGAGATCCGATCCCCCCGCGCGTGGCCATGTGCACGTCTGACGCCTCCCGTCCTTCGGCGCCGCCGCGGGGTAGGGGCGTTATAGTGAATGATGAGGACTTGCCATGCCGTCCCCCATCGAAGACTACGCGCTGATCGGCGACTGCCAGACCGCTGCCCTGGTGGCCCGCGACGGCTCGATCGACTGGCTCTGCTTCCCGCGCTTCGACTCGGGCGCCTGCTTTGCCGCGCTGCTGGGGACGCCCGAGCACGGCCGGTGGCTGCTCACTCCGGTGGCCGAGGTCCGCCAGGTCCGACGCCGCTATCGGCCGGGCACGCTCGTGCTCGAGACGGACTACGAGGTCGAGGGTGGCGCCGTGACGCTGGTGGACTGCATGCCGCCCCGCAGTGGGCTGCCCGACGTCGTCCGCATGGTCGTGGGCCGGCGCGGGCAGGTGCCGATGCGGATGCAGCTCGTCATCCGATTCGACTACGGCTCGATCGTGCCCTGGGTCCGCCGGGTCGACCGCGGCATCCGGGCGATCGCCGGTCCGGACACACTCCTCCTCCAGACGCCCGTCGACCTCCGCGGCGAAGATCTGACCACCATTGCCGACTTCACCGTGTCGGAGGGCCAGCGGGTGCCGTTCGCGCTGACGTGGTGCCCCTCTCACGAGGAGCGCCCACCTGAGCGTGATCCGGACCAGTCGGTCCAACAGACCGAGGCGTGGTGGAGGGAGTGGTCTGCCCGCTGCACCTACGAGGGACCGTGGCACGACGCGGTCCTCCGGTCGCTCATCACCCTGAAGGCGCTCACCTACACGCCGACCGGCGGCATCGTGGCGGCCGCCACCACATCGCTCCCGGAATGGCCGGGCGGGGTACGGAACTGGGACTACCGCTTCTGCTGGATCCGGGACGCCACCTTCACCCTCTACGCGCTCATGATGGGCGGCTACACGGACGAGGCGCTGGCGTGGCGGGAGTGGCTCCTTCGCGCGGTGGCCGGGAATCCGACCCAGATCCAGATCATGTACGGACTGGCCGGTGAGCGCCGCCTGACGGAGCTCGAGCTGCCCTGGCTGCCCGGATACGGGGGCGCGAAACCCGTCCGCATCGGCAACGCCGCCCACCGCCAGCTCCAGCTCGACATCTTCGGCGAGGTCTCGGATGCCCTCCACGTGGCCCGCCAGGAGGGACTCCAGGACGACGAGAACGCCTGGCGGGTCCAGCGGCAGCTGCTCGAGTACCTGGAATCGATCTGGAACCAGCCGGACGAGGGCATCTGGGAGGTGCGGGGCCCGCGGCGGCACTTCACCCACTCCAAGGTGATGGCGTGGGTGGCGCTGGACCGCGCCATCAAGGGAGTCGAGCGCTTCGGGCTGCAGGGGGCGGTCGACCGGTGGCGCCGGCTACGCGAGACGATTCACGACGAGGTCTGCCGGAAGGGCTTCGATCCCGCCCGGAACACGTTCGTGCAGTATTACGGCGCGAAAGAGGTCGACGCCAGCCTCCTGATGCTTCCGCTCGTGGGGTTCCTGCCGCCGACCGATCCGCGCGTCCGGGGGACCGTCGAGGCGATCGAGCGCGAGCTGGTACGGGACGGCTTCGTGGCCCGCTATCCGACGATCCCGGAGGTCGATGGGCTCCCGCGGGGTGAGGGGGTGTTCCTGGCCTGCACGTTCTGGCTGGCCGACAACCTCGCCCTCCTCGGCCGCCACCAGGAGGCGCGCGAGTGCCTCGAGCGGCTCCTGGCGTTGCGGAACGACGTGGGGCTCCTCTCCGAGGAATACGATCCCGAGGGGCGGCGCTTCCTGGGCAACTTCCCCCAGGCCTTCTCTCACGTCTCCCTCATCAACACCGCCTGTAATCTCTCCGCCGCCGCCGGCCCGGCCGAGCGGCGACCCCAGAGCTGAGCCGCCAGAGCCTTCAGCGGCCTCCGGCGCAGCTCGGCGCCGAGGCGGCCGTCACGGGAGGCACGCCGCCAGGGGGGTCGGGGCCTCGCCGAGCGCCTCCGCGACAGCGGGATGCGTGAGCTTCCCGCCGCAGACGTTGACGCCGCTCGCCAGGGCCCGGTTCTCGCGCGCCGCCGCCGCCACGCCCTTGTCCGCCAGCTCCATGATGTAGGGCAGCGTCGCGTTGGCCAGGGCGAAGGTGGAGGTGCGCGGGACGAGGGCGGGGAGGTTGGCCACGCCGTAGTGCAGGACGCCGTCCACCCGGTAGACGGGCTCGAGCAGCGTCGTCGGCCGGATGGTGGCGACGCACCCTCCCTGGTCGACGGCGACGTCCACGATCACGGCTCCCTCCTTCATCCGGGCCACCATCGCCTCTGTCACCAGGACCGGCGCTCGGGCCCCCGCGATCAGCACCGCGCCGATGAGCAGGTCCGCCCGTTGGGCGACCTGGGCGATGTTGAAGCTGTTGGACACGATCGTCACCACTTGCCCCCGGAAGAGGTCGTCCACGTAGCGAAGCCGATCCAGATTCACGTCGAGGACCGAAACGTCGGCTCCCAGCCCGACGGCGACCTTGGCGGCGTTGAGGCCGACCGTTCCGGCGCCCAGGACCACGACGTTGCCGCGGGGGACGCCGGGCACGCCGGACAGGAGGATCCCGCGGCCCCCGTGGGCCTTCCCGAGATAGAACGCGCCTTCCTGGACGGCCAGGCGGCCCGCGACCTCGCTCATCGGGGTCAGCAGGGGAAGGCTCCCGTCCGCGCGCTCCACGGTCTCGTAGGCGATGGCCACGATGCGGGCCCGCCGTAGCGCGTCCGCGAGCTCCGGGGCGGGGGCGAGGTGCAGGTACGTGAAGAGGACCTGGCCGGCGCGGAGGCGGGGGTACTCCTCGGCGACGGGCTCCTTGACCTTGACCACGAGCTCGGCGCCCCAGACCTCGGCGGCGTCGCCGAGGGAAGCGCCGACGCCGGCGTAGTCCTCGTCGCGGATGCTGCTGCCGAGGCCCGCCCCTCGCTCGACCACGACGCGGTGCCCGGCCTCGCCCAGCACGCGGGCGCCGGCCGGCGTGAGGGCGACTCGCTGCTCGCCAGGCTTGATCTCGCGCGGCACCCCGACGACCATACCGTTCCCTCCTCACCTGTTCTACTCCTGAGGGGCTCGGAAATCCACGCCGACCGAGGCCGGCGGGCCCCGAGGATTGCGCGCTACGCCGCGATCTGCCAAAATGGCCCCTACCATGGCTGACACACTGCTCGACAAAGTCTGGCGCGCCCACACGGTCCGTGTCCTTCCCTCGGGACAGACCCAGCTCCTCATCGGGCTTCACCTCGTCCACGAGGTGACGAGTCCTCAGGCCTTCCAGATGCTTCGCGAGGCGGGGCTGCGGGTCCGGATGCCCGAGCGGACGTTCGCCACTGTCGACCACATCGTCCCGACCGCCTCCCAGCGCCGCCCCTTCGGCGACACCCTGGCGGAGGAGATGACGGTCCATCTCGTCCGGAACTGCCGGGACTTCGGCATCCCGCTCTTCGATCTCGAGAGCGGTCGGCAGGGGATCGTCCACGTCATCGGCCCGGAGCTCGGACTCACCCAGCCGGGGATGACCATCGCCTGCGGGGACAGCCACACCTCGACCCACGGCGCCATCGGGGCCCTCGCATTCGGCGTCGGCACCAGCCAAGTGCGGGACGTTCTGGCCACCCAGTGCCTGGCGATGACCAAGCCGAAGCTCCGGCAGATCCGGGTCGAGGGAAAACTGGCCCGCGGCGTGTACGCCAAGGACGTCATCCTGACGATCATCCAACGGCTCGGCGTGAAGGGCGGCGTCGGGTATGCCTACGAGTACGCGGGGTCGGCCATCGAGGCGATGTCGATGGAGGAGCGCCTCACGATCTGCAACATGTCGATCGAGGGCGGGGCACGGGCGGGTTATGTCAACCCCGATGCGACGACCTTCGAGTACCTCCGAGGCCGCCCCTTCGCGCCGCCGGGATCCGCGTTCGACCGCGCCGTCGCGTGGTGGCGGAGCATGGCGACGGACCTCGACGCCCACTTCGACGACGTGGTCCGCCTGGATGCCGACGCCATCCAGCCGGTCGTGACGTGGGGGATCAACCCTGGCCAGTCGGTCGGGGTCGGCGAGCTCATTCCCGAGCCGACCCGGGCCCCGGAGTCCGAGCGCGCGACGTGGCGCGAGGCCCTGGCCTTCATGGACATGAGCCCGGGACAGCCCATCGCCGGAACCCGCATCGACGTGGCCTTCATCGGCTCGTGCACCAACGCCCGGCTGTCCGATCTCCGGGCGGCCGCCGAGATCGCGCGCGGCCGGAGGGTGGCCAGAAGGGTGCGCGCGCTGGTGGTGCCCGGGTCCCAAGCGGTCGCCAAGTCGGCCGAGGCCGAGGGGCTCCACGAGATCTTCCAGGCGGCCGGCTTCGAGTGGCGGAAGGCGGGTTGTTCGATGTGCCTCGGCATGAACGAGGACAAGCTCGAGGGGCGCGAGGTGTGCGCGTCCTCGTCGAACCGCAACTTCATCGGGCGGCAGGGGAGCCCGACCGGGCGGACGCTCCTGATGAGCCCCGCGATGGTGGCGGCGGCGGCCATCGCCGGCGCGGTCACCGACGTGCGGGAGATGCTCCGGTGAGCGGTACACCCGTGACCGCGGGCCACATCCGGCGCCAGATCGTCGGTCGCGCGATCCCGCTTCCGGGCAACGATCTCGACACCGACCGGATCATCCCCGCGCGCTACCTGAAGAGCGTGACCTTCGAGGGGCTCGAGCAGCACGTCTTCGGGGATGCCCGCCTCCAGGACCCCGAGCACCCCTTCAACCAGGCGGCCTACGAAGGCGCCGCGATCCTCCTCGCCGGCCTGAACTTCGGCTGCGGGTCTTCGCGCGAGCACGCGCCGGAAGCGCTCCGACGCTGGGGCATTCGCGGGATCGTGGGAGGGTCCTTTGCCGAGATCTTCTTCGGGAATTGCACGGCGCTCGGCATCCCGTGCGTCACCGCCGACATGGCCGACATCGACGGTCTCATGAAGACGGTCGGCCGGGAGCCCGGGCAGGAGATCGTGCTCGATCTGGAGCGCCTGGAGGTCCGCTGTGGCGGGCGAACGATTCCCGTCCGGATGCCCGAGGGGGCCCGGCAGCAGCTCCTCGGCGGCACCTGGGACGCGACCGGCGTCCTCCTGGAGGCCGGCGGCGCGATCGAGCAGGTGGCCGGCCGTCTTCCCTACGTCGCCGGCTTCTGAGTCGACTTTCTGAGCCGGGACGCCACCGGGCTCAGCCGCTCGTCCGCTTCAGTCCTTCGAGCGCGTCGGCATAGCCGGGCCGCAGCGTGAGCGCCTTTTCGAACGCCGCGCGCGCCTCCGTCTTCTGTCCGAGGTTCAGGTGGACCCACCCGACGCCGTTGTAGAGCCCGTACCAGTCGGGCCGGGCCTGAATGGCCTTCTCGAACATGCCGAGCGCCTCGTGGTAGCGCCCCACGTAATAGAGACTCCACGCGACCTTGACGCGGACGGCAGGGAGCTCCGGAGAGGTGTCCGCCGCCTGGCGCTCGAGGCGCTCCAGCGCGCTGCCGAGCGGTCCGAGGGCCTCGTCGTATCGGCCGAGCTCGAACCGGGCGATGCCGAGACCGATGAGCGCGTCGACGTAGCTCGGATTCCGGTAAAGCGCGCTGAGGAACGCCTGGCCGGCGAGATGGAGCCGACCGAGGCGCAGACGGCTCCACCCGAGGCCGTCGTACAGGCCCTCCCACATCGGCTGGCGGCGCAGCGTCGTCTTGAAGACGATGATCGCCGCGCGGTGGTGTCCCAGGAAGTACTCGGACCAGCCGAGCAGGGCCCGGGCGTCGTCGTGATCGGGGTCCAGGCTCACCGCGTTCGCGAGGCGCGCGCGAGCTCCCGAGTAGTCACGGGTCTCGTAGAGCGCCTTGCCCTGCTCGAAGGCCGCCTGAGCCCGGCTGCCACGACGCAATCCCTGGAAGAGCCCCCCCGACGCTTCCTTCGGCGCCACGGGGTCCTCGGGCCGGTCGCTCGCCTCCTCGGCGGCTTCGCGCGCCCGCTCGGCGGCGGCCCGGGTAATGTCGGCGGCGCGCCTGGCGGCCGCGTCGGCTTCGGGCGTAGGACTCTTCGCCGCACGGGCCGCGACGGCTGTCGTCTCGTCGGCCGCCGTCCTGGCCTCCTGGGCGGCATCCATCGCGACCCGGGCCGCGTCGCGGGCCGCCTCGGCGACCGCGCGCGCCGTGGGCTCGCGGGGTGGCCCTGTCGAGCGGGTCGCGTCAGCGGCGGCGCGGGTCGCCGCGCGGGCCGCCTCCTCTGCCGCCCGGGCGGCCGCGTCGGGCTCGAGCTCGCGGGCGCTGATCGCGGGCCGGGCCGAGGGCGAGCGCGGCAGCTCCCGATCGGAGCCCGAGACGGCCGCGACCATGCTGCCATGGCCCTCGGATTCAGCGGCCACGACCCCGGCGCCACGCGCGCTGCTCCCCGACGACGCTCCGGCCGACCCGCCGATGCTGGAGCCGGCGCCTTGTGAGCTGCCGCCGCTCCCTATGCTCCCGGAACCGATGCCGGACCCAGAGCCGGCGCTCCCGCCGCCACCCGAGTTGGATCCGCCGCCGGAACCGCCACCGCCTTGCCCGCCATCCCCCTTGCCGGCATCGCCCTTCCCGGCGTCGCCCTTCCCGCCGTCACCTTTCCCGCCGTCGCCTTTCCCGCCGTCGCCTTTCCCCCCGCCGGCGTCACCCTTGCCGTCACCTTTTCCGCCGCCGCCGTCGCCTTTTCCCCCGCCGCCGTCACCCTTTCCGCCATCGCCCTTCCCGCCGCCATCCCCGCCGCCCGCGGCCAGTGCCGAATCAGCACCGAACGGGACGTGCAGATCGGCAACGGTGCCGAAATAGACCGCAACCGAAAGCACCAGAACGACATTCAGCCAGGGTCGGCTCGACGACATGCGGCGCCCTCCTTCCCAAGTCTCGCTCGGACTCTCCGTCACGACCGCGAACGGACGAGACCGTGGCGCAGTTATGGCGAGGAGCAAGCCAGATGCCGCCTAGGGTCCGGGCCCGCGCGCGTCAGGCCGTTGTCTTGCATGAGCGTATGGGGCGTGGCTACTCCCGAATTCGAAGGCATCGCGCGGCATTGTTTCAACCTGGACACCAGGCGGCGCCCCGGACGGCGCAGCGGAGGGCGTTCGCTATGACGACGAGGTCGACCAGATGATACGGTTCATTCCTCCGGCTCGGGAAGAGGGGAGCCGGGAGGTCGTTTCTCGCTGGTCGCGGGTCGGCGCGGCAGTCATCATGGCCGGTTTCGCGGCCTTCGCCATCGCCTGGCTCGCGTCCACGCCGCAACCGGCACGTCGAGTCGGGCAGGACCCGGCGGCGCTGCCGGCGGGCTCGTCGCAGAACAAGCTCTCGGCTCCTCGCGCGCAGGAGGCGGCTACCGTCTCCACCGGGGGAAAGGCCCGCCCGGCTGCGCCAGTGGCCGAGTCGGGGCAAGCGGAGACACGCCCTGCGCCACCCGTGACGCAGTCGCCGCCGGCTCGGGCGCGGGCCGCGGCCGACCCGGCTGCGCGCCCGGCTGTGACGGCACGCGCCCAGACACGCGGGCGGCCGTCCGAGGACCCGGAGGCCCGGCGCGCACCGCTGGCATCAGCGCCGGCCGCTCCGCCGACCCGGACGCCGGAGGGCAGCGGGAACGCCTCCTCCGCTGAGGCACCGGTCACCCCGGCGGCTGCGGTGGGCAGCGCCTCGTCGCCGAGGGACGGGCACACGTCCGAGGATGCGGTGGCTTCGGTCGATGGCGCGCCCGCTCCGGTCATGCCGGCGCCACCGTTGCCGGCATTGCAGGGGCAGGGGAGGGCGCCAGGTCAGGTGACCGCGCCGACCGTGGACCAGACTGGAGCCGAGCAGCGCGCGGCTGAACAGCGTGAGGCGGAGCGGCGGGCCGCGGCCGAGCGCCAGGCGGCCGAGCAGCGCGCGGCCGAGCAGCAGGAGGCGGAGCGGCGGGCCGCGGCCGAGCGCCAGGCGGCCGAGCGACGGACGGCCGAGCAGCGCACGGCCGGGCGTCCCACGGCGGAGGAGGGGGAGGGAACCGCGGCACGGTCCACTCCCAAGCAGATCCGCGGCGCGCCACCGGCCGGCTCGCCCAGCGGCGCCTCGGTGCTTCGAACGGGCCAGGAGTCCCCGGGGATGCCTAGGGCAGGGGGTCGGCGATCAGGGTGGTTGCCGTGATCCGCTGGACGCGGACCGCGACGAGTTCCCCGAGGTAGGCGTCCGGGCCGTCGCACACGGCGTTCACGTGCCCCCGGGTGTGACCGGCGAGCTGGCCGCGCCGGTTCCGCTCCTCGATCAGCACCTCGACCTCGCGCCCCACCCATCTCTCGAGCTTGCGGCGGGAAATCTCCGTCTGGAGCCCGAGGAGCTCTCGGTGGCGCGCCTCCTTCACCGTCCGCGGGACGTCGTCCGGGCCCCGGGCCGCCTCGGTGCCCGGCCGCGGTGAGTACTTGAAGATGAACGCGCTGTCGTACTCGACCCGGGCCATCAGCGCCCGCGTCGCCTCGAAGTCTTCGTCGGTCTCGCCGGGAAAGCCGACGATGATGTCGGTGGAGAGCGCGACCCCGGGAACCACCTCGCGCAGGCAGCCCACCTTGGCCAGGTAGGACTCCACGGTGTACCCTCGGCGCATCGCCTTGAGCACCGGGTTCGAGCCAGACTGCACGGGCAGGTGCAGGAACTCGCAGACCGACCGGCACTCGGCCATCGCGTGGAAGAGCTCCTCATGCGCATCGAACGGGTGGCTCGTCGTGAACTTCACGCGGTCGATCGATGTCCTGGCGTCGATCTGCCGGAGGAGGACGGTGAAATCGATCAGCCGTGGCCGCTCGCCGTCCGGATCCGCCACGCCCGGGTCGGCGGGTTCCCGCTCGCCGGCCAGCGCGAGCAGTCGGCGCCGCATCCCCGGGCCCTGGTATCCCGAGCCATCCGGGAAGCGCTTGCCGTACGAGTTCACGTTCTGTCCGAGAAGGGTGACCTGCTTGTACCCGGTGCGAGCGAGCTGCTGCACCTCCTCGAGGATCTCCGGCAGCGAACGCGAGACCTCCTGGCCTCGGGTCGTCGGCACGATGCAGTAGGCGCACTTCTTGTCGCAGCCCTCCATGATCGTGACAAACGCGGTGGCGCCGCCCCGGCGGAAGTCCCCCGGTGGCCGCATGTCGAGAGGCCGGACCTTCCGGTCGATGGCCATGACCTGGGCGCCGCCCACCGCCGCCGGCCCGGGGCGCTGCCGCTTCTCGGCGACCCGGGCCAGGAGATCGGGCAGATCGTAGATCTCGGCCGGGCCGGCCACGAGGTCGACCTGGGGGAGCCGCCGGAAGATCTCCTCGCGCTGAGCTTTCGCCATGCAGCCGAGGATCCCGAGCACGAGGTCGGGCCTCGTCTGCTTGAGCCGCTGCATCGCGCCCATCTTCCCGAAGGCGCGCTCCTCGGCATGCTCCCGCACCGAGCAGGTATTGAGGAGGATCACGTCGGCGTCGTCCTCGCGCTCGGCGAGCGCATAGCCCTGCGCCGTCAGCAGGCCGAGGATCTCCTCGGAATCCCGCTCGTTCATCTGGCAGCCGTAGGTCTGGAGGTAGACGTGCTTCGGCATCGCGTACTGGAATTGTAGCACCGGCCGCAGGTCTCAGAGGGGGCCGCAGAGGCCCCCTCCGAACAGGGTGTCGGAGTAACCCGGCAGCTCGCCCCGAGCGCGGGGATGCGTCGAGCGCCGCTCCGAGCGGCGGCTGTGCCGCCGCAACCTCTCCCGGGGGGGTGGGTGTGGGAGGGGGCCGTCGAGGCCCCCTCCCAGGGCTTAGCCCGTCGCCTCGGCGCGCCGCAAGCGCGCCTCCTCGGCGTGCGGATCCCAGTCGGTCGTCCGCGCCGCGCCCACCGCCGCCATCCGGCCGAGGAGGCGCTCGTGGAGGCGCTGGGTCGTCGCAGTCCGGCAGCCGTTCCGCTCGGCCAGCACGGGGTCGAGCGCCGCCCGCGCTCCTTCGATGTCGGGCGCCCCGTCGCGGGTCTGATCGATGAGACGGCGGTAGATCCGCGTCAGCTCCGCGATGAGGGGGGCGGGATACTCGCGTCCCTGGATCTTCAGCGTCGTCACCCCGAGCGCGAGGTAGCGGGGGACGTCCTCGAGCAAGTGGTAGATCTCGTTGTTGGACCGTTCCAGGTAGGTCAGGACCTTGGCCGGGAACCTCTCGGCGATCTGGGGGACGTGGTTGCCCAGACAGGGCCGGTAGCAGACACCACCCTTGTCGGGGTTCCCGACCAGCCTGACTCGACGGCTCCCGTCCGAGTCCTGCACGACCTGCTCCTCGAAGTAAGGGGCGAAGTAGTCGAAGAGCTTGCAGCCCCCGACCCCGGTCACGCAGCGGTTCGAGTGGATCAGGAGCTCGACGCCGATTCCGACCTCGTCCGCGGTGTGCTTGAGCGCGGCGATGCGCTCGTAGGTGTTCAGGGCGGTGGAGGCGACGAACTGGGTGGCGCCGGCGGCCCGGGCCTGCTCCATCGACGCTCGATCGCGGATGTTGCACGCGACGCTGGCGTGAATGGTGATCTCGGGAAACCGGGCGTGGATCTGGCGCATGGCGTCGTGAGAGCGCACGATGAAGCCGTCGACGCCCCGTTCGGCATAGCCCTCCACCTTCCGCAGCATGTCGGCGTGGTCGGCCGGGTCGATGTCCGTGTTGAGGGCCACCCGCAGCCGGGTGCCGTGGTCATGGGCCAGCTCGAGCGCCGCCAGCACGTCATGGTGGGCCAGCTCGTAGGCCGGGTCCCGTCGACTCCAGCCCAGGGGGCCGACGTAGACGGAGTCGGCGCCCGCCCGCACGGCCGCTCGGACCATTTCCAGGGACCCGCCCGGCGACAATAGCTCGGTCATAAGGCTCTCCATCCTGGTGGGGGGTTCAGGCGCTCAGGTATTGCATCCCGCTCTTGCCGAAGTAGAAGCCGTTACAGAACCCGAGTCGGGCGTGGGCGCGCAGCGTGCGCCACCAGGCGGGCTCGATGGCGTACTCTCCGGCCAGTGCCCGCGTGAGGGCCTCGCGATAGACGGCGGCGACTCCCTGGCGATAGGCCGGGCTCTCCGACGCCGCCTCGATCCGGAAGTGGCGATGGCCCCGGCTCACGAGCCGCGGGAGGTGCTCCAGCATGCAGACGTCCCGCCCGCTCAGGATCCCCTTGCCCACGGACTTCAGGCCCCAGTCCTCTCTCCGCAGGAAGACGTCTTGCTGGCAGAGATCCGGGCACCGGGCATCCCATTTCGCCTCGTAGTCGAGCAAGAAGCAGAACTCCGAGACGCCGAGCGGCATCTTGCCATGGACCAGGAGCTCGGCGGACAGGCCCGTATCGCGCGCGATCTCGTCGGTCTCGTCGAGCGTCAGCTCGTGGCTCGGCGTGATTCGGCGCACGCCGAACGCCTTGAGCACTTCGACCCCGGCATCCGTGTACACGTTGCCGAAGCTGCCCACGTGGATCGCCAGGCCGGGGAAGGCGTCGTGGACCAGCTTGAGGAGACCGAGGCTGTGGACCTCGACGGCCTCGACGCCCTCGGCTGCCGCGACCTCCAGCGCCCGGCGGAGGGCGGCCAGGCCGTCGGTTCGCGGCGCCGCGTAGGTCGTGAGGTACGGACGCTTCCCCCGGTCGCGGACGAACCGGATCGCGTCCTGCAGCTCGACGGGCCGCTCCAGGAGGTTCCCCTCGTAGGCGCGGCAGTAGATGTTCCCGAGATAGACGGCGTCGTAGGGCGCGAGGTCGGACGCGGCGAGATGCCGGAGGTTCGAGACGGAGGTGTTGAGCTCGAAGGTCGCCGTCACGTGACCAGCATCCCTACCGGCCCACCACGGTCCATGAGGGCGGCAGGCCGAGGCTCGGCTGTTCGGGTGCCGGCTCACCGGCCTGAGCGGCGTCGAGCGCGCGGCGGTAGCGTCCGACCAGCGGCCCCAGCCGCTCGGGAGGCAGGCTCCGGCCCTGGAGCTTCAGGACGCCGACGCCGGCCGCCACGTAGCCGGCGACCTCCGGCAGTCGCGCGAGCTGCCGGCTCGGGAACATCTGGGTCTCGCGCCGCCCGGCGCCGTCCTCCAGCACCCACGGCTGCTGGCAGATCCGGAAGCAGGCGCCCACGCCGCCTCGCTTCATGCTGCCGGTCTGCCGCGTGGCCTCGGGGAGGCCACCGGGCATCGCCGTCGGCCTGAGGTGGACGTAGCTCGGCATCGAGCACTTCCCGAGGAGCACGAACTCTTCGACCATGTGCAGCATGATCTCGATGGTGACGCCGCCCACCGCCACGCAGGCAGCGGCCTCGTCGGAGTCGAGGGTCCCGGGCAGCACCACGGCGGCGGCGCCGATCTCCGCGAGGAAGGCGACGTCGGCCGCCGTCTGGGCTCCGCACCCGATGCTGGCCGTGAGGGCGAGCTCCGGAAAGCGCCGGCGCAGGGTGTCGAGGATCCCGATGTCGTTGACGATGAGCGTGCGGACCCCCATCCGGGCGACGCGCGGGATCTCGGCCAGCAGGGCCGCCCGCTCGCGGGGCTTCGGGATCGTGTTCAGCGCGACCTGGATCTCGGCGCCACGGGTCGCGGCCAGGCGGACCGCACCGGCCAGCTCGTCCCAGTCGAGCTCTCCCCGGGCGCCGCCGCGGCTCCAGCCTTTGAGGCCGACGTAGACGGCGTCCGCGCCCGCCTCGAGCGTGGCGTTCAGGGCTTCGGGGCTACCGGCAGGCGCCAGCAGGATGGCCATCCTGCCCGCCAGACTCGGGGAAAGGCCGCGAGAAGTCAAGAGGGACTGGCTGCCCCGGGGACGGCCTGCCGCGCCCGCGGCCGCGGGTCAGCGAGACGGGCGCGGCCGCCCGGCGCCCCCTGACACGCGGACTCCGGCCCGAGCCGATTCGACCGCCGGCAGGATCGGACGGCGCCGATGCCAGTCCGTGACCTGCTGGTAGGCGTGGGCCACGGCGAAGAGCGTGCCTTCCCCCCAGGCGCGCCCGGCGAGCTGAAGCCCGATCGGAAGGCCCCCGGGGTCGAAGCCGCACGGGATGGTGAGCGCCGGCAGCCCCACCAGATTGAAGGGGGCCATGTAGTTCCGCTTCGACAAGGGCTCGAGGAGCTTTCCACCCGCGTCCATCCGCGGGGCGGGCTGATCGCGGCCCGGCAGGGCGAGAAGGTCGACCCGCCGGAAGAGCGGCCCCAGCGCCGTGCGCAGGCGTCCGGCGGCTCGCAGCGCGTCGACGTAGTCGGGCGCCGGGGTGGCCGCGCCCGCCTCGAGGCGCTCGCGGACCTGGGGGATCAGGTCGGCGGCGCGCTCCGCGAGCACCGCGCGGTATTCGGCCGCAGCCTCGCACCGGACGAGGACGTGGCTGGCGTCGGCGGCGGCCGGCCACTCGGGAATCGCCACGTCGACCTGAACGAGACCGAGTCCCCGCAGACCGTCGAGCGCCGCCTCCACCGCCCGGGCGATGTCGGCGGGCAGCGCGTCCCAGAAATAGGGGCGCGGCACGCCGACCCGGAGCCCGCGGACCGGCCGGCCGAGCTCGGCCATGTAGGCGGGCACCGCCACCTCGGCCGACGTCGGATCGGCCGGATCGTAGCCGGCGATGGCGCCGAGGAGCAGCGCCGCGTCCTCGGCCGAGCGGGCCATGGGCCCGACGTGGTCGAGCGACGTGGCCAGGGGGATCACGCCGCGCAGCGGCACCCGGCCATACGTGGGCTTGAGCCCGGTGACTCCCGACCAGTGGGCCGGGCCGCGGATCGAGCCCCCGGTGTCGCTGCCGATCGCGCCGGGGACGAGCCCGGCCGCCAGGGCCGCCGCCGCCCCCATGCTCGACCCGCCGGTGAAACGATCGAGGTCCCACGGGTTGCGGGAGGGCCCGTAGTGATACTCGTTGAGCGGACCGTAGGCGAACTCGGGCGTGTTCGTCTTCCCGAAGACGATGGCCCCCGCCGCCCGGAGTCGCGCGACCACGCTCGCGTCCTCGGCGGGGACGGAGTCGGCGAGCACCTTCGAGCCCCCGGTCGTCCGCTCGCCGGCCGTCCGGCAGAGATCCTTGACGGCGATCGGCACCCCGTGGAGCGGACCCCGGCTTCGCCCCGCTGTCAGCTCCTGCTCCACGGCTCGCGCCTCCGCCAGGATACGGTCGGGGGCGAGCGTGATGAAGGCGTTGAGACGCGGCTCGAGAGCCTCGCAGCGCGCCAGGAGCGCGCGGCACAGCTCGACGGGCGAGAGCTCCCTCCGGTTGAGGCGCGGCCCGAGGTCCGCGATGCCGAGGTAGGGGAGGTCCATCAGATGCACCGGCCGCCGTCGATCTCGACGCAGGTGCCGGTGAGCATGGCGGCATCATCGGAGACCAGGAACAGGGCGGTCCGGGCGATGTCCTCCGGCGTGTTGAGACGCCCGAGGGGAATCGTCGCGACGTAGCGCGCGCGGCCTTCGTCGTCGATGGCCTGCTTGCCCATGAAGGTCGGCAGCATCGGGGTGTCGGTCGCCACCGGCGCGACGGCCAGGACCCGGATGCCGAAGGGCGCCAGCTCGAGGGCCAGACTCTTGGTCAGGGTGATCACCGCCCCCTTGGAGGCCGAGTAGCACTGGACCCGCGGGCGCGGCCGGACGGCGGAGGTCGACGCCGTGATGAGGATGACCCCGCTCCGCTGCCGCTTCATGATCGGCGCCGCGTACTTGGCGGCGAGGAAGACGCCCTTGACGTTGACCGCCATGATCCGGTCGAACGTGGCCTCGTCCACGTTCTCCACGCTGGTAGGCCACTGCGGCACCCCGGCGTTGGCGTAGACGATGTCGAGCCGCCCCCATCGGGCGACCGCCTGATTGACGGCCGCCTCGGTGTCGGCGGCCCGGGAGACGTCGGCCCTGATCGCCAGAGCCTGGCCTCCCCCGCCCTCGATCTCCTGGGCCGCGTCCTTGGCGGCGTCGTCGCGGAGATCCACCACGGCGACCCTGGCGCCCTCGCGAGCGAAGAGCAGGGCGGAGGCGCGCCCGATACCCGAGCCGGCACCGGTCACGATCGCGACCTTGTCCTTGAGCTTCATCCCGCCACCCCTCTCGCGCACGGCCATCGCCCGTGCGCTCACAGCTCGATCAGGTCGCCCTCCGCCGCCGCCACGCACTGGAGCGACGACCGCTGGGCGGCGATGAGCCGCCGCGCCTTGTCGACCATGTCCGACACGATCGCGTCCGAATGCATCGGATCGTGATGGAAGAGCGCCAGCGACTTGACCCTGGCCTTCAGCGCGACGCCCACCGTCGTGCTCAGCGACGAGTGCCCCCACCCGACGCGCCCGCGGTACTCCTCGTCGGTATACTGCGCCTCGCCGATGTAGAGGTCGGCCGCCGCCGTGAACTTCACGAGCTCCTCATCGAGCACCTGCCCGTACTCCCAGCCCTCCTCGCCCCGCTGGCCGACATACGGCAAGGTCGAGCGGTAGGGCTCGTGATCGGTGGCGTAGACGAGCGACTTGCCGGCCCGTGTCACCCGGTAGCCGAGGTTCATGCCCGGATGGTTCAGGTACATGGCGGATACCGTCGTGTCGCCGATGTGGAAGTCGGCGCCGCGGAACTCGTGCAGGTGGATCGAAGACTCCAGGTCGCCGAACGCCACCGGGAAGTAGTCGGGATCCATCTGGCCGCGGAGGAGTTTCTCCAGGGAGCGGCCCTGCCCGGGGGACCCGTACACGTGAAGCGTCGTGGTGGCCTCGTAGGCCGGCATGAAGAAGGGGAATCCCTGAATGTGGTCCCAGTGGGTGTGGCTGATGAACAGGTGGAGCGTCAGGGGGTTGCCGAGGAATTCCCGCAGGAGGGTGAGGCCGAGCTCCCGGACGCCGGTGCCGGCGTCGAAGATCAGAATGTTCTCCCCGCACCGCACCTCGACGCACGAGGTGTTGCCCCCGTATCGGGCGGTGGCCGGGCCCGGGGTCGCGATGGAGCCGCGCGTGCCCCAGAAGGTGGCCCTCATGGCGGGCATCTACTCGAGCCCTGGTGCCGAGAGGTGGTGCGCGACGAGGGCCACGAGCTCCTCGGTCTTGAACGGCTTGACGACGTACTCGGTCGCCCCCAGCTCACGGGCCCGGTCGATGTCGGGCTTGAAGGACTTCGCGGACATCGCGATCACCACGGTCCGGTTGAGCTCGGGGTCCGAGCGGATCCGCTGCAAGACCTCGAAGCCATGCATGTGCCCCATCATCATGTCGGAGATGATGACCGAGGGCTTGTGCCGGGCGGCGAGGGTGACGCCCTCGTCGCCGTCGAGCGCCGTGTAGACGGTGAACCCCTGCTCCTCGAAGAGAAAGGCCAGGAACGCGACCAGGCTCGCGTCGTTGTCGATGATGAGGATCGACTTGGCCACGTCGGTCGTCCGTTCAGCGGGTGCGCGGGGGCTGGCGGAGGTCGATGCTCCGCAGGCGGTCCAGGTCCGCGCGGAGCCGGTCGATCTCGACCTGGCGCGAGGCCAGCTCGCGGTGGAGGCGCTCGATCTCGCCCTGGGCCAGGAGGAGCCGGTCGAGGACCGCCCGCGTCGCCCGGGCGCGGGCCGTGGCCGGATCGGCGACATGGGCCCGGAGGAGCTCGTCGTAGAGGCTCACCGCCCCGCGGTACTGGCCGGCCACCAGCTGGTCGTCGGCCCGCGCCAGAAGCGCCGACGCGGCGGGGGAGGAGGCCGGCGGGCCGGAGGCGGCGGCGCACCCCCACGCGAGCAGCCAGACGGCGATCAACGGAACCCGAGTGTTCATGGGTGTCCCGGCCCCTCCCCCGGCACGCTGCTGGCGGCGTGCCGGGGGAGCATGACGGTGAAGCGGCAGCCCTTGCCTTCCTCCGACTCCACGCCGACCCGTCCGCCGTGCGCTTCGACCACGCCCCGGACGATGGCGAGGCCGAGCCCGGTGCCCCCGCGGCCGGAGTGAGCCTGCCGGTACCGGTCGAAGACGAATGGCAGCGCGTCGGCCGGGATGCCGACCCCGGTATCCTCCACCTCGAGCCGCATCTCGGGTCCGGCGTCCTGAAGCCGCACGGCGACCGTGCCGCCGGTCGGGGTGAAGCGGATCGCGTTGGCCATGAGATTGACGAGGACCTCGACGATCCGGTCCTCGTCCCCGAACAGCTCGAACGGGCCCGGTCCACTGTCGTGGATCAGGGCGACCCCGCGTTCCCGGGCCTGGATGCGCAGCTCCTTCACCGCGTGCCGGACGGTCCGCTCCAGGTCGAACGGACGGCGGTCGAGCGGAAGCATCCCCGCATTCAGCCGGGAGAGATCCAGCACCTGGCTCACGAGCCGGAGCAGGCGGTCCGCGCTCCCGTGGATGATGGCGAGGAGCTTCTCCTGCTTCGCCGTGAGTGGCCCGGGGCCGCCCTGCTGGAGGAGGTGGGCCGCTTCCCGGGCCGAGGTCAGCGGCGACCGGAGCTCGTGTGACATGGTCGCGTAGAACTGTTCCTTGAGGGCGTCGACCTCGCGGAGCCGGGCGGCCATGCTGTTGAAGGACCGGGCCAGGGCGCCGATCTCGTCACCCGTCTCGACGGGCACCGGCTCCCCGAACGAGCCCTCGGCCAGGGCGGTGGTGGCGGCGGCCAGGCGGCGGAGTGAGCGCGTCATGCGCACGGCGATGGCCGCCGTGCCGAGGAGCGCGACGAGGACGGCCACGATGAGCGCAACGACCACGGCCGTCCAGGTGTGCTCGCGAAACCGGGTCACGTCGCTCTGCACCTGGCCCAGGGCGAGGGTGGCCTGGAGCTGGCCTTCGTTGAGGGCCGCCTGCGTCAGGTCCATGAGGCGGTCGAGCGCGGCGATCACGCGGTCGGCCGCCTGCCCGGCCTCGGACTCGAGCACCCGCGTCGCCCGAGGCAGGTTGCCTCGCGCGCGGAGCTCGTGACCCCTGGCCACGGCCGCGCGATACCGTCCGAACGCCTGCACCGCTTCGTGCCACTGGGCTCGCTCGGGCTCGGTGGCCAGGAGGCTTCCCAGCAATTCGAGTCCCTTCTGGATGCGGAGCGCTTCGAGGCTCGAGACCTCCGCGTACTCGCGGTCCCCGAAGATCAGATGCCGCATCTCCAGGCGGTGCGCCTGGCCGACCCGCTCGCGCAGCGACGCCTCGAGGCGCAGGGCATCGGCCCCGCGGATCGCAATCTGCCGGTCGGCGGCGATCAGCCGGGCCACCTCGGTGAGGGTCCAGGCGGCCACTCCTACCAGGATCAGGATGACCAGGGAGTTGGCCAGGAAGATCTTGAGGGCGAGCCGCATGGCGTCCAATACCCTAGCACGACTGGCCGGCGGCCGGCAGGGCTAGGTCATTCCGGGGGGCTCTCGCTCGGTGGTCGTGACGGCGGTACCGCCGGCCGGGTGCCCGGAAGCACGGGTGAAGCTCCTAGGCTCCCGGTCTCGGCGGTGCCGGGAGGCCTTGACGAGCCCGTTCCATTTTGTAGTGCAGCCGGAGCACCGCGAGACCGAGAAATCGGACCATGTGTTCGGTACGCAGGGTTCCTTCCCGATCGACGTAGACATGGAAGGATTCGCGCAAGGTACGGATATAGCGCACCTTCCAATGATCGGCGTCCACCTCGACCATCCGGTAGAAGCCGGGCTCGCCGAAGCGCGATCCCGACGAGATCAGCTTGAAGGAGCCGTCGGGCTGGGCCTCCGGCCGCAGGAAGACGGTCGCGCTCCCCAGGGGCAACGGGAAACTGACTTTGACACACGGGTCCGGGAAGGCGGCCGGCCGTTCCGTGGAATAGAGGCCCGTGTAGATGACCCGATCGGCCGCCACGAGCCGCCGGAGCCAGCCGGTGTAGACCCATCGCCCAGACGCATCGAACATGGGGAGCACGCTGCTCGTCATCCCCCCGGCCAGCTCGAGGGACGACACCGGGAAGTTCAGTTGATCCATGCGCCGGCTGACGAACTCGGTCAGTGCCCACAGGAAGAACCGGGTCAAGAGGCCCGCCTCGCTCCAGGCCTCCAGGTGGTAACAGGAAGTATGCTCGTAGAAGTCGCGGATGGCCGGGCGGACGGAGGCGGGATCGAAGCTGCTTCCCTTCAGGGCATCGAAATCGGTCAGCAGCCCCGCGGCGGGCGACCGCCGGACCTGAAGGTGCTCTCGGTGGGCGAGGTGCTCGTAGAACTCCGCGCCGATGCGCCCGCGCGGCCCCATCGGGCATTGCAACCAGGGCGCCGCATGCTTCGACACGCGCCGGCCCGTCAGCCGGACCCACAGGCGGATGCCGGCCGCGGCCAGAGCGCCGACGACGTCACCGAGCCTCGACCAAACCATGCGTTGTCCTGACGCAGACCCGCGGCGGTGCCGGAGCCCCGAGACTCGTGAACGGACCGTCTACTTCATCGAGGCGCAGAGCTCGGCGAACTGGTCCAGATGAAGGATGTCGCGTGACGCGAGGACCTGGAACTCGGGGCCGACCTGCCGCAGATCATCGTCGGGACTCCGGAGAAAGCCGACGAGCATCTGACCTGGCTTCGGCTGGTCGTCGACCTTCACGATGTGGCGGTAGTCACCCCGCAGCCGGGCGAGTTGGCGAAGGCTACACATGATGAAGAACGACCCGCCTACCGAGGAGCCGCGTGAGTTGACCTCGATCTCGACCACCGAAGATCTCGGTCGTCGCTCGACTTCTCTCACGACGACGTCCATTTTCGCATTGACCAGCCACTTGGAGTCCGCCTGGAAGAGTTCAGCGGCCGCGGCGGCAGCGCTGAACGTGAGAATCGCGAGTCCAGCGGCGATGGATCCGTGAATGTCTCGTCTCATACCGAGTCCAACGATGGGGGTCAGCGACCGGAGTGCGAGGACCGCGAGCCTCCAGTCCGCTGGCGCGCGCGCTTAGTGCGGCTGGATCAAAGCTCGGTAGACTGTCCCGCCGGATGTGCCCGGAGGGCACGTTCGGCGAGTCGATCGAGCTTCCCAGCCTTCGCGTCAGCCTCTAGCTGCCGGTCCCATGCCTCGGCATCGAGCTGCGCGAACCACTCTCGAAACCTGGTTAGCTCCTCGGAGGATAGCGCCAGGATCTGTTCCTCGAGGTTTTCGATCTTTCCCATTCCCCCCTCCTTGTCCGGTCACTATAGCACCTTCGAGATCGGTGTCGGCTAACGCGCGCGGTAAGCGGCGAGCGAAACGTGTCCGCCCGAGCGCGGGGTTAGCTGCCAAACAGCAGCGCTTCATTCTCGGCACGCCTCTTTGCCTTCGGATCTTGCTTGGACTCGACCGTTCTAAGCCACTCGACGTACGGCCGTGGGAGAGCATGCTCGGTCGCCCCGGCAACTACAAGAGCCTTGTACCAATGGTAGGGACGCAGGGCAGGTTCCTTAGCTGTGGCGACATACGCGAGCGCCTCGCGGTTAGCGCCAGAGGTGAAGACAGTGACTCTCGCTTCGCGATAGCCCTTTCCGAGGCCCTCGGCGTCGTCGAGCGCCGGCTTCTCAGCGGACACAATCTCGAATAGCGCGCCGTAGACACGATCAGTAGGGTTCGCCGTGGGCTCGATGTCACATTTCCCCGATCCGTCGGAGCTCACCTTATCGAACGTGAGACGCCGACCGGTCGTATAGCCAACTCCGACAGCAATCGCAGAAGGGGTCCGCGACAGCAGCCGTCGGGAGAGCATGTTCGAGCCGTAGGCGAAGTAGAGGAACTTCTCGTTCGTTCTGCCGGTCATCGCCCCCTCGGCAGCTAACGAGCGCCGTTCAGCTGCGGGCGCGGGAGCCGCCCGGCTGCTGCGACGGCTCGGGGTGCTCACGCCCAAGGTGAGCCCAGAGGGCCTGCCGCCAGGCGTTCTCGTTCACGGTGAGGGCGCTTGGCTCTTTGTCGGCAAGCACCACGAAAAGCGACGCGAAGGCATCCCAGTACTTAGGCTCCCCGTACCTTCCTTTGACCGGCCGACCGGGCTTCTCCTCCGCATACTCTTCTGCCCGCCGATTGCTCTTGCGTAGGTTGCATTTGTTACAGGCAGTCGCGAAGTTCTCCTCTCCGTGTCCTCCGCCTTCTGAGTACGCCTCGATGTGATCAGGATGACCAGGGAGTTGGCCAGGAAGATCTCGAGGGCAAGCCGCATGGCCTCCAATACCGTAGCACGACTGGCGGCGACTTCCGCGACGGGCGTGAGACGGGGTGTTGCAGCCGCCCGGCCGGTACCCTATGCTGCCGGCATGGCGACCCATGAGGTGCAGAACCAGCCCCCGCCGCTCGTCGACGTCAACCTGTTCACCACTGACCGGGCGCTCGTCGAGGCCCTCCACCGGGAGGGCGCCGGCTGGGCGGCGGCGGCGCTCGAACGCTTCGGGCAGCGCGTGGGCTCTCAGGAGGTGCTCGACTGGAGCATTCAGGCCCACCGGCATCCGCCCGTCCTCCAGGCCTTCGACCGCTTCGGCCGGCGGCGGGACGAGGTGGAGTTCCACCCGGCCTGGCACGCGCTCCTGGGGCTCGGCGTCGCCCAGGGGCTCCACAGTGGCCCCTGGCGCGAGCCCCGGCCGGGCGCCCACGTGGCTCGGGCGGCGGCGATGATGTTGCTGAACGAAGTGGAGGCGGGCGTCGGCTGCCCCATCGGGATGACCTACGCGGCCGTTCCCGCCTTGCGCCGCCAGCCGGAGCTGGCGGCCGAGTGGGAACCCCGGATGCTCACCACGATCTACGACGCCCGTTGCCGGCCGGCGCCCGAGAAGGCGGGAGTGCTCCTCGGCATGGCGATGACGGAGAAGCAGGGCGGCTCGGACGTTCGCGCCAATACCACGCGCGCCGTCCCGGTGGCCGGTGGCGGGCCGGGGGCCGAGTACCGCCTGACGGGTCACAAGTGGTTCTGCTCGGCGCCGATGTGCGACGCCTTCCTGGTCCTGGCCCAGGCCCCGGGCGGACTCTCGTGCTTCCTGCTGCCGCGCTTCACGCCCGACGGCGAGAAGAATCGCTTCCACCTCCAGCGACTCAAGGACAAGCTCGGGAACCGGTCGAACGCCTCCAGCGAAGTCGAGTTCGACGGCGCCTGGGCACGCCTGGTCGGAGAAGAAGGGCGAGGAGTTCCGACGATCATCGAGATGGGCAACCTGACCCGGCTCGACTGCGCCCTCGGCTCGGCCGCCCTGGTCCGGCATGCCGTCGCCCAGGCGATTCACCACGCCGCGCACCGCTCGGCCTTCCAGCGACGCCTCGTGGATCAGCCGCTGATGCGGAACGTGCTCGCCGACCTCGGCGTGGAGTCGGAGGCGGCGACGGCGCTGGCGCTGCGGCTCGCCCGGGCGTATGACCGGCTGGCCGAACCCGAGGAGGCGGCCTTCCGGCGGCTGGCGACCCCCGTCGCGAAATACTGGGTCACCAAGCGCGCCCCGAGCGCCGTGGTCGAGGCGCTGGAGGTCCTCGGCGGAAACGGCTACGTCGAGGAATCGGCCCTGCCCCGGCTCTACCGCGAGGCGCCGCTCAACTCGATCTGGGAGGGCAGCGGGAACATCATGTGTCTCGACGTGCTCAGGGCGATGACGCGGCAGCCGGAGACGGTGGAGGCGGTGTGGGCCGAGGTACGACGGAGCCTCGGGGCCGACCGGCGCCTCGATGCCTACGCGGCCGTGCTGGAGCCCGAGCTGCGGGCCGCCCGGGCCGACGGTGAGGAGGCCGAGGCCGGGGCCCGCCGGCTCGTCGAGCGGCTCGCCCTGGCTCTGCAGGGCTCGCTCCTGGTGCGGCACGGCCACCCGGCGGTGGCGGACGCGTTCTGCGCCTCCCGGCTCGCGGGGGATTGGGGGCGCGCGTTCGGGACGCTGCCCGCCGGGGCCGACGCCAAGGCCATCATCGACCGCGCCCGGCCCTGATCGACGCGCGCCAGAGGACGTGAGGCCGCGCCGACCGGCGGCCGGGGAGGCGAGCATGAGCGAGGATCTGAAGGAGACGACCAGGCGCACGGCGGCGATGCTCTTCCACTCGGTCAAGGGCGGCGTCGGCTACGAGCTGTGGCGGAAGTTCGACAAGGAGCTGGCCCGGGAGCTCTCCATGTTCTTCACCGGGAAGCTCTACAGCCGGGAGGTGCTCCCCCAGCGCCAGCGCGAGCTCTGTGCGGTGGCGGCCCTCACGGTGCTCGGCCGGGGGCCGGAGCTCCGAGCCCACCTCCACGCCGCCCTCAACGTCGGAGCGACGCGCCAGGAGGTGGCCGAGGTGATCTTCCAGATGGTCACCTACGGCGGGATGCCGGTGGTGGTCGACGGCCTGGTGGCGCTTCGCGAGGTGCTGATCGAGCGTGGGGAGTGGACCGACTAACAGCCGGAGGGGGCCTCGGCGGCCCCCCCGGGAGCGATGTCTCGACGGAGGGAATTCATGCCATACCGGATCAATCACATCCACCTCAAGGCGCCCGATCCGCGGAAGACCGCGGAGTGGTACGTGCGCGCCCTCAACTTCAGGATCCTCAGCGACGAGACGCGCGTCTTCGGCGACCGTTTCATCCGCTGCGCCAGCGAGGACGGTGGCATGTTCGTCAACATCTCGGGCGCGCGGACCGGTGAGCACCTCGGCCCGGGGGACGCCACCCCGCACCACGGGCTCGAGCACTTCGGCTTCGATTCCACCGACATCGGGGCGGACATCCGGCGGCTGGAAGGCTTCGGGGCCAAGCTCCTCGAGGGGCCCATCCAGGTGCCGAATGGCCCGCTCATCGCATTCCTGCGGGCGCCCGACGACACGCGGATCGAGCTGATCCAGCCGGTCAAGCAGGCCGGCGGCGCGTGCTAGGTCATTTCGGGGTGGTCTCGGAAGACCCCCCCGATGCTCGGGGGTCGGCGCCGGGTTACTCGGACACACTGCCAGCCGGGCCCGGCGCCGTGAGGAGAGGACCATGACACATCGCATCGCGGTGATCCCCGGCGACGGGATCGGCAAGGAGGTCGTGCCCGAGGGGATCGGCGTCCTCGAGGCGGCCGCCCGCCGGTTCGGCTTCGAGCTCAGCTGGACGCACTTCGACTGGAGCTGTGAGCGCTACGCCAAGACCGGCCGGATGATGCCCGAGGACGGGCTGGACCAGCTCCGGGGCGTCGAGGCGATCTTCCTCGGCGCCGTCGGCTTCCCCGGCGTGCCCGACCACATCTCGCTGTGGGGCCTCCTGATTCCGATCCGGCGGACCTTCCGCCAGTACGTCAACCTGCGGCCGGTGCGGCTCCTGAAAGGAGTCCGCTCGCCGCTGGCCGGCCGCACGCCGCGCGACATCGACATGGTCATCGTGCGCGAGAACAACGAGGGGGAGTACTCCGAGATCGGGGGGCGACTCTATCGTGGCACGGAGGAGGAGCTGGCCGTACAGCAGTCGATCTTCACCCGCAAGGGGTGCGATCGCGTGATGCGCTACGCCTTCGAGCTGGCCCGGACCCGGCCGGCTCGCCACCTGACCTCGGCCACCAAGTCCAACGGCATCATCCACAGCATGCCGTACTGGGACGAGCGCTTCGCCGCCATGGGGCGCGAGTACGCGGACGTCCGAACCGACCAGTATCACATCGACATCCTGGCCGCCCACTTCGTTCAGCACCCGGACTGGTTCGACGTGGTGGTGGCGTCGAATCTCTTCGGGGACATCCTCTCCGATCTCGGCCCGGCGATCGCCGGCTCCATCGGGCTGGCGCCGGGCGGCAACATCAACCCGGAGAAGCAGTACCCCTCGATGTTCGAGCCGGTACACGGCTCGGCGCCGGACATCGCCGGCCGCGGCATCGCGAACCCGATCGCGCAGATCTGGACGGGCGCCATGATGCTGGAGCACCTGGGGCACCCCGACGCCGCCCGCGCCGTCGTGCAGGCGATCGAGCAGGTGGTGGCGGACGGGAAGGTCGTGACGCGCGACCTGGGTGGCAAGGCCTCGACGACCGAGGTGGGGCAGGCGATCGCGGCCCTCCTGTAAGGCGGGCCCAACCGACTTCGTCACGCGACCCGCGGAAGGTCCCGCTCGTCCGGAACCTCTCGCGGGGAGCCGCCATGCCCGAGTTGCCGGACGTCACCGTCTACATCGAGGCTCTCGCGCCGCGGATCGTCGGCCGGCGGCTCGAGCGGGTCCGCCTGGTGAGCCCGTTCGTCCTCCGCTCCGTCGATCCGCCCTGGTCGGCGCTCGTCGGGCAGACGGTGCGCGGCCTCCGCCGACTCGGCAAGCGCATCGCCATCGGCTTCCAGGACGAGCTCTTCCTGATCCTCCACCTGATGATCGCCGGGCGCCTCCACTGGAAGCCGGCCGCCGCGAAGGTGCCGGCCAGGATCGGTCTGGCCGCCTTCGACTTTTCCTCGGGCACCCTCCTCCTCACGGAGGCGGGCTCGACGCGGCGGGCGGCCCTCTACGTCGTGCGTGGAGAGCCCGGGCTCCGAGAACACGACCCCGGGGGCCTCGAGGCGCTCGAGGCGGACCTTCCTGCCTTCCGGGCCGCGCTCACGCGCGAGAGCCACACGCTCAAGCGCGTGCTCACCGACCCCCGGCTCTTCAGCGGAATCGGCAATGCCTACTCGGACGAGATCCTTCACCGGGCGAAGCTCTCGCCCGTGCGCCTGACCCGGCAGCTCACCGAGGCCGAGATCGCACGGCTGTTCCAGGCCACGCGGTCCACGCTCACCGAGTGGACCGAGCGCCTGCGGCGCGAGGCCGGGCAGGGCTTTCCCGAGCACGTCACGGCATTCCACCCGGCGATGGCCGTCCATGGCCGCTACGGCCAGCCGTGGCCGAACTGCGGGCCGCCCGTGCAGCGGATCGTCTATGCCGAGAACGAGACCAATTACTGCGCGCGCTGTCAGACCGGCGGCCGGCTCCTCGCCGACCGCGCCCTCTCGCGCCTCCTCAAGCAGGACTGGCCGCGAACCCTCGAGGAGCAGGATGAGCTGCGCGGGGGCGGGCCGTCGGGCGCGGCCTCCCCAACGCGTCGGAGCTAAAGCAGGGCCTGGAGGATTGCCCGCGCCTCGTCGCGCCCGAGCGGACGAGGAAGCATGGCCACCCGCTCCCAACGCGTGTGCTCGAGCACGGTCTCGACATCGGGGGCACCGAGACCGAGCGCGCGCAAGCGCGTGTCGAGACCGCAGCGCTCCATGAGGTCGGCGAGGCGGGCGACGCCGTCGTCCAGGTGGGAGACTCCCAGGGCGCGCCAGAGCGCCGGGAGCTTTTCGGGAATTGCGGGGGCGGTCCACCGGAGGAACGACGGGAGTGTGATCGCGACGGCCTGGCCGTGGCTCACGTCCCAGAAGAGCGTGAGGGGGCTTCCGACGGCGTGACAGACGTTGGGGCGGCTGTGAGTGTACGCGACGCCGGAGACCGTGGCGGCCAGGGCGCAGGCCGACCGGGCGTCCGCGTCGCCGCCGTTGCACGACGATTCGAGGTTCTCGGCGAGCATCCGGATGGCCGTCAGGGCCAGCGCGTCGGAGACCGGCGCCGCCTCCCGCGACCAGTAGGACTCGATGGCGCTGGTGAGCGCATCCAGGCCGGTCACGGCCGCCAGGCGCCGCGGCATCGCCATGGCGAGGTCGGGGTCGACGATGGCCGCTCGCGGGAACAGCAAGGTGCTCGCGTGATGTATGGAGCGCTTCCCTGCCATGTCCCAGAGCGTCGCGAACGGCGTGACTTCACTGCTGCTCCCGGACGTCGTCGGCACCGTGACCACGGGGAGTCCCGGCTGCCCGATCGTCGCCAGCCGCGCCGCCAGATCCCGCGCCGTCCCCGGGTGGATCGCCAGGAGCGCCACGAGCTTGGCGACGTCCAGGGCGCTGCCCCCGCCGATCCCGACGATCACCTCGGCCGCGCCGCGCCGACAGGCGTCGACTGCGGTATCGACGACGCCGGGCGCCGGGAAGGGCGGGACCGCGTCGAACAGGGTGATCCGCCGCGGGCCGACGGCTTCGAGCACCCGGTCGAGCACACCCCGGGCCCGCAGGCTCTGCCGGCCCGTCACCAAGAAGACGCGCGCGCCGGGTTCCCCCGCGTCGTCGATGACGGAAGGCAGCCGCGAGAGTGCGCCGACCCCGAAAACGATCCGGGTCGGGTGAAACCACGTGAAGGGCGCCCACGATGGCGGCATCGGCTCGGGCTCTGCGTCCAGCGCCCTATGATGGGGCCGGCCGCCGTGGAGATCAACCGGGGTCCGTGAGAAAGAGCCGGTGCCCCGATGCCCCGCCGACCCGGGCGGACGGGCAAGGGCTCCGTGGTGACCGGCAAGACCCTTGACAGGGTCGCCCGGGACTTCTTACACTCCGGCCCAGGTTGACCCAACCGCTTCACGTGGGACGGGAGGTGAGCGCGATGACCTGGGAGACCCCGGCCTTCGAAGAAGTGAAGATGGACGCGGAGATCAACTCGTATCAGGACGACTTCGACCGGGACGATCTCGACGGCTCCTAACCGCCAAGCGCGCATCGAGAGACGGCCCTTCTGATCGGCCCCGGGCCGACGGGAAGGGCTGCGCCGTCTCCGGGGGTCGATCGTGCTGATCCGAGTGCTGGGCTCGGCCGCCGGGGGCGGTTTTCCGCAGTGGAACTGCGGGTGCGGCAACTGCCGGGGAGTCCGCGACGGGGCGATCCGGGCGAGGCCCCGCACCCAGGAGTCGGTGGCCCTGAGCGCGGATGGCCGGACCTGGTTTCTCCTCAACGTGTCTCCCGAGGTCCGGACTCAGATCGAGAGCTTCCCGCCGCTCCACCCTCGCGGGCCGCGCCACTCACCGATCGCGGGCATCGTCCTCACCAACGGGGATCTCGACCACTGCCTGGGGCTGCTGTCCCTCCGGGAGTCGCATCCGCTCGTGATCTACGCCACCGAGGCCGTGCGGCGTGGCTTCACGGAAGGGAATGTGCTCTACCGCACGCTCGAGCGGTTCCCGTCCTCAACCGGTACTACTACCAGACACGTATTCCCATCAAGGATGCCATCATCCTGTCCCGGTCCGAGGATCCGGCCTTCCGCCGGATGTGGATCCATCGCATCCGCGATCACGACGGCGACGGGCCGGGCGAGGGAGGTCTCGAGCTCTGGCTGCGACTGGCCGAGGGCGTGGGGCTCGATCGCGACGAGGTGGCGAGTTGCCGCTCGGTGCTCCCCGGGGTGCGGTTCGCCTGTGACGGCTACGTGGAGCTGGTCAGCCGGCGGAGTCTGGTCGAGGCGGTGGCCGCGTCGCTCACCGAGTTCTTCGCTCCCGACCTGATGCAAAAGCGCGTGCTGGCCTGGGAGCGGCACTACCCGTGGGTCAGCCAGGACATGCTGGAGTATTTCCGCTCGCGGGTGCCGCGAGCCCGGCGCGACGCCGAGGAAGCGATCGACTTCGTCGTGCGCCAGGCCACGACCTACGAGCTGCAGGCCCGGTGCGTGGCGGCATTGATCCGCAAGACGGAGATCCTCGGGCACCTCCTCGACTGCCTCTACGCGGCGTACGTCGAGCCGGGCTGGGGGCCGGCCGGGGGCGTGGCGTGACGTCGGCCGACACGCGTCCCCGGCTGGCCCCCAAGGCGCGGCTCCGCTTCGACCGGAAGTCGGGCCAGTACATGCTGCTCTACCCGGAGCGGGGACTCGTCCTGAACGCGACGGCGAGCGACATTCTCCAGCTCTGTACCGGCGAGCACACCGTGGAGGCCATCGTCGATCATCTGGCGGCGAAGTACGGGACGGAACCTCGAGAGGTCGTCGAGCGCCAGGTGCGGGAGTTTCTCGCGTCGATGGCCGCCCGGGGGCTCGTGCGCGACGCGCGATGACCGATCACTATCGGCCCTACACCCTGGTCGCCGAGCTGACCTACAGGTGTCCGCTGCGCTGCGTCTACTGCTCGAACCCGCTCGACTGGCCGCGCCACGCCGAGGAACTGGACACGGCCACCTGGCTCCGCGTCTTCGCCGAAGCCGAGGAGCTCGGCGTCGTCCAGCTCAACCTCACCGGTGGCGAGCCGCTCGTCCGGGAGGACCTCGAGACGATGATCGCCCGCGCCCGAGGCCTCGACCTCTACACCAATCTCATCACCAGCGGCATCCCGCTCACTCGCGAGCGCCTGCGCGCGTTCCGGGAGCTCGGGCTCGACGCCGTGCAGCTCTCGATCCAGGACGTCGCCGGCGCACCGTCGGATCGAATCGCCGGGCTCCGATCCTTCGACCGCAAGCTCGAGGTCGCCGCCTGGGTGAAGGAGCTCGGCTTTCCGCTCACGCTCAACACGGTCCTGCACCGGGCGAACCTCGACCGCATCGCCGACGTCGTCGCGCTCGCCGAGCGGCTCGGCGCCGATCGGCTGGAGCTGGCCAACACGCAGTACGTGGGCTGGGCGCTGGTCAACCGGCGGGCGCTGCTGCCCACGCGGGAGCAGCTCGCGCGGGTCCGGGCGGTTGCCGCCGAGGCGCGGCGACGGCTCCGCGGGCGAATGGAAGTCCTGTTCGTCACCGCGGACTACTACGCGGAATTCCCCAAGGCCTGCATGGAGGGCTGGGGGCGGCGGTTCATGGTGGTGAGCCCGGGCGGGCTCGTGCTGCCCTGCCACGCCGCCCACACGCTGCCCGGCCTCACCTTCGACGACATCCGCGCCCGAGCGCTCGGGGAGATCTGGCGGGACTCCCCGGCGCTCGATGCGTTTCGGGGCGAGGCCTGGATGCCGGAGCCCTGCCGGAGCTGCGAGCGACGCGGAATCGACTTCGGCGGTTGCCGCTGCCAGGCCTTCCACCTCACCGGCGGGGCCGCGGCGACGGATCCCGCGTGCTCGCTGTCACCCGACCATGGCCTCATCGAGACCGCCCGCCGGGAGTCCGAGGCGGTCGAGGGAGACGTCCCCCTCGTGTACCGGGCCGCCCGGGCGCCGGCGCGGACGTGAAGCGTCGAACTGAAGGCTCGACGGCACCCGCGATGAGGATCCGCTGGGGGCTGAGCGTCCCGAACCGGGGCGTCGTGATCGGCGCCGCCGACCCGAAGGACCTCGTGGCCATGTGCGAGCTGGCCGACCGCTCGGAGCTCTTCGACGCCGTGTTCACGGGTGACAACCTCATCTCGAAGCCCCGCCTCGACGCCATCGTCTTCCTGTCGCTGGTGGCCGGCCGGACACGCCGGGTGACGCTCGGCACCGCCTGCATGGCGAGCTTCATCTTTCGCCACCCCATCGTGCTCGCGAACCAGTGGGCGGCCCTGGACCTGCTGAGTGAGGGCCGCACGCTCCTGGTGGCCTGCCTCGGCGGCGGGCCGAGCACGAAGACGGGGCATCGCTCCCCGAGCGGGGCGCGCTGGGAGGTCGAATTCGCGGCGATGGGCACGACCACCGCCGAGCGGGTGGGCCGGATGGTGGAGGGCATCCAGATCCTGCGCGCCCTGTGGACGGGGGAAGCCGTGTCGCACCACGGCCGCTTTTACCGGTTCGACGACGTCCGGCTCAATGTCACCCCGGTCCAGCGCCCCTGTCCCATCGCCATCGCCTCGAATCCGCAGGCGCCCTACGCCGACGAGGCGACCATCGAGCGGGCGCTCAAGCGCGTCGGCGAAGTGGGCGACGGCTGGCAGGTGGAGATGAGCACCCCCGACGAGTTCGGGGCGCGCTGGCAGCGCATCCTCGCCCACGCGGCTGCGGCCGGGCGCCATCCGCTCCCGGCGACGTCGATGATCCATTTCTACGTGAACGTCCAGGACCGGAGCCAGGCCGCCTTCGACGAGGCCCGGCGGTTCTACGAGGCGTACCACCTGGGCAGCTTCCCCGAGGAGTATCTCCGGTGGCGCCTGGTGACGGGGACGCCGACCGAGGTGACCGAGCGCATCGCCCGCTTCCTCGACGCGGGATGCACTCTCCCGATCCTGCGCTTCGCGAGCTGGGACCCGATGGGGCAGATGCGCCGGGCGATGGAGACGGTCCTGCCCGCCCTGCGGGAGCACGTTCCGGCAACGCGGCCCTGAGGAGGTTTCCGACGGCGCCGCGCGCGCCCGCCGGCACTCCGCTCCGAGCGGCGGCTTTGCCGCCGCAACGATCTTGGGGGAGGCCTCGGAGGGGGTGTTCCGACACCCCCTCCGATTGAACTCAGCAGTCGTCGGATCGCCCCAGCTCGAGCTTCTCGTAGTCGGTCCCGACCCGCCGGTAATAGCCGGGACCCTGCGGGCCGTTCTCGTTCCAGTCCGTGCTCGGGTCCAGCAGGAAGTTCTGGCCCGTGCTGCGCGAGTAGGCGTACTGGGTTCCCAGCTCCTTCTGGTAGCCGCGGAGGTCGCCGCCGGCGCCGCACCCCGCGCGCGGCGAGCTGCCGGGGTTGGGCTTGGGACGGGCCGAGCCGGAGCCGGTCGACACGAGCTGGGTGACGCACCGAATCGAGACCACGACGCCGGCGGCCGTCCGGATCTTGGTCTTCCACTGCGCTTTCGCCGCGATCGCGAAGTAGACGGACTCGACGTATGACGCCGGGTTCGGTCCGGGGTAGATCCTGTAGAAGACGAATCCCGCGTGCCGGGCCGACTCGAAGCGCCGCAAGGCGAAGTAGCCCAGGAAGGGCTCGGGCGCCCCGGTGTAGCGCAGGCCGCTGGCGTCGCCCATCTGAAGGGCCAGGAGCTGGTTGGTGAGGAAGCGGATCGAGGCTTCCGGATCGCCGTAGAGGTCGCCGTAGAAGGGCTGCTGGGCTCGGTTGATGGCGACGACGCCCCAGCCGGCGTACATCGTTCGATCGGCGCTGAGTGCCTCCGCGGTCGAGCCCTGCGGATTCGTGGTGAAGGCCCAGTCCGCCGGCGCGAAGGCGCTGCAATGCCGGGTCTGCTTCACCGTCAGGGGAACCCCACCGGTCCGGGGCGTCCGCTCCTGAGCGGGCGCGGCGGGGAGGGGTGCGGCCAGGAGAGTGATCACGGCCAGGACCGACCCGAAGCCGGATTGCCAGCTGTTCATGCGAGACCTCTTTCCGAGCGCGGCGGGGAAGCCGAGAGTCACGGGAGCACGAGCTTGCCTTGCTCGATGATCCGCCGCCCGTTCGCCGCCACGGTGGCGTCGGTGAGGAAGAGCCACTGGTGGTAGCTGGAGCGGTTCCGTCCGCCCGACTCCGCGTTGTCGCCGAGGCTCAAGCGGACGATGCCCGCCCCGTAGCCGTAGTAGGGGACGTACGGGATCCCGGGCCGCATCGTGAGCTTGGGGTTCGCGCCGACATTGAACTCGCCGATCCGGTCCTTGTCGCCGGTCTCGGTGCTCCAGGCCGCCTCGACGTAGGCCTGGTGGTGCTCGCTCGCGATCCGCGTGATCCGATCGGCGCGAAACTCGACACGCAGGCTGCCGACCTGGCGGCCGGCGAACGTCTCCGAGGGGGTGATCAAGACCCCTTCGGCATCCGAGACGTCGATGGTCCGGATCGCCCCGCAGGGAAGCTCCACCTCACGGTCGCGGGCGCTGCCGGGCCGCGCGTACCCGTCGATGAAGGCCCGGGAGGCGTCCCCGTTTCCCACGTGGAAGTGGGGGTCCCGCAGCTCGAAGCGGAGGCGGGTCCCCCGGGGATCCGTGATCTCGACCGTCTGGTTCCGCAGGGCTTCGATGAGGCGCTTCTGGTGGTCAGTGAGCGCGGCGTAGTCGATGTAGAGCGCCGCGTCGTAGGTCTCGGAGAGGATGCGGAAGAGGCCGGTGTCCATGGTGGCCGCGTCCATGATCCAGTGGAAGTGGATCGAGCGGCCCCGCCACCTCTCGAGAATCTCTTCCGTCTGCCCCACGTTGTAGGCCCAGGTGGTCGGGAGCCAGATATAGATGTCGGCGAGGTCGAAGAGCCCGGCCACGGCCCGGTCCTCGAGCGCCTTGAGCGCGGGATCCTCGCGCCGCCGGAGCTGGCGGCGGACCTGCTCGAGCCCGGGGGGGTGCAGCATCACGGTGGCCAGCTCGACCGCGCCCGCCCGGTTGACCTCGATGCGCACCGCCTCGGTCAGGGCGGGGAAGTAGGTAGGGTCGGCGTGGATGAGCACCCGCTCGCCGGGCGCGGTCCGGAGCGCCTGGTGCACGATGAGCCTGGCCATCCGCGGCCAATCGGTCTGGAAATCGTAGGGCACCGGCATGCGTCACCTCTCTGTGCGGGCCAGCCGGGGGTCCAGGGCATCGCGGAGCCCCTCGCCGAGGAAGTTGAAGGCCAGGACGATGAGGACGAGCCCGGCCCCGGGGAACACCGTGAGATGGGGCGCGGTGCGGATGTACTCGAGGCCCTCGCTGATCATCGAGCCCCAGGAGGGCGTCGGCGGCTGGAGGCCGATCCCGAGGAACGACAGGACAGATTCGGCGACGATGACCTGGCCGACGCGGAGGCTCGATTGGACGAGGATGCTGTTGGCCACGTTCGGGACGAGGTGGACCCCGAGGACCCGCGTGGGGCGAGCTCCCAGCGCATGGGCGGCTTCCACGAACTCGAGCGCCCGGAGCCCCAGCACTTCGCTCCGGACCAGGCGCGCCAGCTCCGGCCAGCCCACCAGCATGAGCGCCACCAGGATGTTCAGGAGGCTCGGGCCGAGGAGCGCCACGGTGAGGATGGCGAACAGCAGCGGCGGGAAGGCCAGCGTCACGTCGGCCATCCGGAGCGCGAGGAGGTCCAGCCAGCCACCCCGGTAGCCGGCCACGAGGCCGAGGCCGGCCCCGATGACGATCTCCATGGCGACCACCGCGACCCCGACCGCGAGCGAGACGCGGGTGCCCCACATCATGCGGGAGAGGACGTCCCGCCCGAGCACGTCGGTCCCGAGCCAGTGGGCTCCGGAAGGGGCGCGGTTCGACTGGAGGAGATCCTGCTCGCTCGGGCTGTACGGCGCGAGCCACGGGGCCAGCCCGGCGACCGCGGCGAGAGCCAGGATCACCAGGCTCGAGACGAGGAGCTTGCCACGTAGCCGGCCGAGACCGGCCTGGATCCGGCTGCGTCCGGGCGCGGCGGTCCTCGCCAGGACCCACTCACTCATAGCGGACCCGGGGATTCAAGACCGAGTAGGTGAGGTCGACGGCGAGGTTGATGAGCAGGAACAGGAAGACCATGACCAGGGTGATGCCCTGGATCACGGGGTAATCGCGCTGGAAGATGGCGGTGACGCCCAACCGACCGAGGCCCGGCACGTTGAAGATGGTCTCCACGATGAACGATCCCGACAGGAGGAAGCCGAAGGACGTGCCTACCAGCGTGACGACGGGGACCAGGGCGTTCCGGAGGGCGTGGCGCAGGATCACCGTCCGCTCGGGGCACCCCTTGGCGCGGGCCGTCCGGACGTAGTCACGTCCGAGGGTCTCCAGCAGCGAGGAGCGGGTGAGGCGGCAGATCGTGGCGACCCCGTGGGCCGAGAGGACGACCGCCGGGAGGAGGTAGTGCTCCCACCGGCCCCAGCCGGCGACCGGCAGCACGTGCAGGGTGAGGGCGAAGACGAGGATCCCCACCGGCCCCAGCACGAAGCGCGGGACTGACACACCGAGCAGGGCCACCAGCAGGCTCAGGCTGTCGACCCAGGTCCAGCGCCACACGGCGCCGCAGACGCCGAGCCCCACGCCGAAGACGACCGCGATGGCCAGCGCGACGGCGGCGAGCTTGACGGTCGTCGCCAGCCCCTCGGCGAGGATGGCCGTCACCGGCCGGCCGAAGCGGAAGAACGAGATGCCCAGATCCCCGCGCAGGGCCTGCCGAAGCCAGTAGAGGTACTGCACCGGGATCGGCTCGTCGAACCCGAACTCGGCCCGAATCCGATCCACGATCTCGGGGTTGCTCTGCTGCTCGGCCAGGATCAGCGCGACGGGATCGCCCGGGGCCAGGCGGCCGAGGACGAAGATGACGAGCGACGCCGCCAGCAGGACGGGGACGGTGAGACCGAGCCGCAGGCAGACGTACCGGAGCAAGCGCTCAACCAGGATTGCGGGCCGCGGCCGAGAACCGGGCAGCCCTAGGACGCAGGCCGGCGCCCACCGGAGGCGTACGCCTTTGTACGTCGAGGATGGGCGCCGGCTGAAGACGACGGGCTGCGACGGTTATCGGCCACGGCCCTAGCGCTCGACGGAGACGCGGCTCACCGGCAGATAGCCGGGCCCCGTGGGCGTGAACTCGAGCCCCGTCACATACGGTTTCACCAGGAAGCTGTAGGTGTCGTTGTAAAAGGGCAGGACGGCGACGTCGTCGATGGTGAGCTTCTCCGCCTCCAGGTAGAGCCGCTGGCGCTCCTCCGTGTTTACCGTCTGGTCGGCCCGGTCGAGGAGGGCGTCCACCTGGGGGCTCGCGTAGTTGAATCGGTTCCGGGGCCCCCGGGAGTGGATCAGGTCGCCGAAGAAATACTGCGGGCTCAGATACTCGGCCGTCCAGGCATGGAGGAAGAAGGCCGTCACATTGCGGGCGTTGAGGTCCTTGATGTACTTGCCGAACTCGACGCTCCGGACCTGGACGGCGATGCCCAGACTCTTCTGCAGCATGTTGGCGACCGCCTCGGAGGCCCTCACGTAGACCGTCTGAGGCCGCGTGACCAGCTCGAGGGACGGGAAACCCTTGCCGTCCGGGAACCCGGCCTCGGCCAGGAGCTTCCGGGCCCGGTCGGGCTCGTAGCCGGGACCCCTGAGGGCTGAGGTGTCGATCGTGTAGACGGAGGGTGGGACGATGCTCCGTCCCGGCTCCACGGTTCCCTGCAGGATGACCTGGGCGATGAGCTTCCGGTCGAAGGCGAGGGCCAGCGCCTGGCGCACTCGCCGATCACGGAACACCGGCTGGACCGCGTAGTTGAGGCCGAAGACCACCGAGCGGGCCCGGGGCTTCACCAGAAGCTCCCGGGCGAGCGCGGGGTCCTTGCGGATCCGCTCCAGCGCGCTGACGGGCGGCTCGATCAGGTCGAGCTCACCGTTCTCGTACTGGGCCAGCCGCGTGTTCTCGTCCGGGACCACGCAGAGCTCGAGGCGGCTGATCCGGGGCTTCCCCTGGTAGTAGTCCGGAAACGCCTCCATCAGCCACTGGTAGTTGGTCCGCCCGCCCTTGAACACGAACGGCCCGGTCCCGACCAGGTTCTTCTCGGTGATCTTGCCACCGGCGGCCTCGGTCGCCTCGCGGTTCACGATGGCGAGGCGGGCGCTCTGGGCATGCTTGACGAACAGGGGGTTGGGCCGCGTGAACTCGATCCGGACGCGGGCACGGTCCAGCACCGTGATGCCGGTGACGTCCCTGGCCTTCCCGTCGCGGAACTCCTGGGCGCCGGCGATGGGGAGGAGATACGAGGCGGCCGGCGCCTTGAGCTCCGGCTTGAGCGCCCGCTCGTAGGAGTACTTGACGTCCTCCGCGGTGAGCTCGCGGCCGTTGTGAAACTTCACCCCGCGCCGGAGGCCGAACGTGAAGACCTTGCCGTCCGGCGAGACCTCCCAGCGCTCGGCCAGCGCCGCGACGTCCCGGCCCTGGGCGTCGGCGGCCAGGAGGCTGTCGTAGACGTGGCTCACGATCGTGTCGGCCGGGAGGCTCGTGCCGACCGGCGGGTCGAAGGCGTCGGGATCGCCGAAGATCGCGACGCGCAGCACGCCGGGCAGCGCCGCCGCCGTCGAGGCGAGGCCGGACGAGCCGAGGGCCGCGAGCAGGACGAGGATCGTCGTGAAGGGCCGTCGCCCCATGGCTTCCTCCTCGTGTGATCCGGTCAGATCGGGCGCCCGGTGGCGAGCGCCGCCTTGAAGGTGTCAGGGAGCGCCCGCGCCGGGCCCTCGAGCGTGAGGCCGGCCGCGTTGACCACGCGGCTCATGAAGTTCCGGTAGGCGGCCACCAGGATGATGTCCAGGATCTGGGTCTCGTCGAAGCCGGCCCGGCGCAGGTCCTCGACATCGTCGGCGGTGACCCGGTCCGAGGCCTCGGTCACCTTGACGGCGAAGTCGAGCATCGCCACATCGGCCGGCTCGAGGCCGGCCTGCCGGTAGTCGCGGGCGATTTCCACGACGCGGGCATGATCGGCGCCGAGGGCCTGGCGCAGGAACTCGCCGTGGGTGACCGCGCAGAACGAGCAGCGGGTGAGGGCGGACAGGACCAGCGCCAGAAGCTCCTCGCGGACCCGTCCCAGCGTGGTCCCGCCGAAGAAGACGGTCTTCTTGAAGGCGAGGTAGGCCTCGAGGGCGTCCGGACGCAGGCTCCACATCCGGGTGACCGGCGAGACGGTGCCCCACTGGGTGCGATCTGTCTCGTAGATCGCCTTCAGGTGGCCCTCGGCCTCCTCGGGGCCGACCATCCGGATGTACGCCATGGTGGGCCTCCTGTTAGCATCCGCCCCTCGCGCGTGTCAAGGCCGGGCCTAGAGCACCCTTTCGGGGCACGCGTCAGGCCATGCGGGAGGCGCGGCAAGTCGGCAGTCGCGGGAGGACCGGAGGCTGCGCCCAGGGACCTACCGGCCAGCGAGGCGGGCGACGATGGGGGCGAAGACGCCCGCGTCGGGCTCGAAGATGACGTAGTAGGAGAGGCCCCAGCGCTCCCGGCGCGCCTGGAGATCCTCGACCAGTTGGTCCACGGTCCCGATCAGCACGTAGGGACTCTCGAGGATCTCCTCGGGGCTCAGCTGCGTCCAGCGGCTCGCCAGCTCCCCGGCGGCCTGACGGCGATCGTCCGTCACCACGACCCGCTGGACGAGCGCGTTCAGCTCGAGCCGCTCATAACGGTCGCCGGCGGCCTCTCGCACGAGCTGTACCCGCTCGTCGACGCTCGCCGTCCGCCATCCGGAAAGGTCCGGCTCGGCGCCGCCGCGCCGAAAGGTGATGCCCGACAGGCCGACGATGTCGGCTTCCTTGGCGGCGAGGGTGAGAAGCCGCCGGCCGTTGCCGCCGATGAGGATGGGCGGGTGAGGTCGTTGGACGGGGAGGGGGTAGATCCGGTGGCCGGTCACTCGGTAGTGCCGGCCGACGAAGGTGACCGGCTCACCCTCGAACAGGCCCTTGACGATGGCCACCGCTTCCGTCAGCCGCTCGATCCGAGTGCCGCCCGAATCGAAGCGCAACCCCGTCTGATCGTACTCGGACTGCATGTGCCCGGCGCCCAGGCCGAGCTGGAGCCGGCCGTCGGTCAAGAGGTCCACCGTCGCGGCCTCACGCGCCACCAGCACGGGGTGGCGGAAGTCGTTGTTGAGCACGTTCGTGCCGACCCGCAAATGCTTCGTGGCGCCGGCGGCGGCGATCAGTGCCGGCATCGGAGCGAAAAGGTCGGTGAGGTGATCGGGGACGGTCAGCACGGCGTACCCGAGGTCCTCGAGCCTCCGGGCCTTGTCCGCCCATTCGGCTCGCGATCCCGCGCGCCAGACACTCACGCCGAATCGGAAGGGCTTCAGCCCGGCCATGACGCGGAACGGCGGCAGCGCGGCGCTATCTCGCCGTCATGCCGCCGTCGATCACCAGCTCGCTGCCCGTCACGAAGCTCGACTCGTCGGAGGCCAGGTAGAGGATCCCCCAGGCGACGTCTTCCGGCACCGCCAGGCGGCCGAGAGGCGTGAGCGCGATCCGCTCGTCGCGGACGCCGGGCTGGGCGTGGAGCTCGGCCGTCATGGGCGTCTCGACGAACCCGGGGTGGACGGCGTTCACCCGGATGCCTTCCGGCGCGTACTGGACGGCGGCGGCCTTCGTGAAGGCCCGGGCCGCGCCCTTCGAGCTGTGGTAGGCGGTCCCGAACCGGCTCCCGACCAGGCTGTAGATCGAGACGACGTTGATCACGGAGCCCCCACCGGTCTTCCGCATGGCAGGGATGGCGTGCTTGGTGCCCAGGAAGACCCCCTTGGCGTTGACGTCGAAGAGAAGGCCCCAGCCTTCCTCGGTCGTGTGCTCGACCACGGGCCGGCCGCCCGGCCCGCCCCGCCCGGCGTTGTTGACGAGCACGTCGAGCCGGCCGTAGCGTGTGATCACCTCGCGGATCGCCTCGACCCACTCGGCCTCGCGCGTGACGTCGAGGTGCCGAAACACCACCTGCCCGCCGGCCGCGGCCAGCTCGCCGGCCAGGGCTTGCCCTCCCGCGTCGTTGACGTCCGCGATCACGACGCCGGCCGCGCCTTCCGTGGCGAACCGCCGGCACGTCGCCGCTCCGATCCCCGATGCCCCGCCGGTGACCAAGGCCACCTTGCCCGCGAGCCGCGTGCCCATCAGGCGCCCTCCCCGGCCCGGGGGCCGTAATCGCGCCGCCAGAGCTCGACGTACTCGCGGGCGTTCTTCCGGATGTCCTCGAGCTCCTCGGGCGACATCTGCCGGACGGGCTTGGCCGGCACTCCCATCACGAGCCAGCCCGCCGGCACGATCTTGCCGGGCGGCACCAGCGCTCCGGCCCCGACCTGCGCCCCTTCCTCCACCACCGCGCCGTTGAGGACGACGGCCCCGATCCCGATCCGGACGTGGTCCTTGATCGTGCACCCGTGGACGACCGCGCAGTGGCCGATGGTGACGCCGGCCCCGACGATGCACGGGTACTGCGGCGTGACGTGGAGGACGGCGCCGTCCTGGACGTTCGAGTTCTTCCCCAGCCTCACGTAGTTGTCCTGGTCGCCGCGGAGGATCGCGCCGGGCCAGACGCTGGCGCCGGCTTCGATGGTGACGTCGCCGATCACCTGGGCGGCGAGGTCGACCCAGGCGTCCGGATCGACGCGCGGCGTGCGGCCCGGGACTTCGCGGATCATGCTCTCACCTCCGTCACTGGGCGTCCACGCCTGGCGGACATTCCTGTCTGGGATCGCCGGATCATCTGGGATCGACTGACCAAGGGCGCCGCGGGCGAGCGCGAATCGTCAGCGCGTACGCCTCGGTCGGGGCTCAAACGAGAACGACCCCGTCGTAACTCGCGGCCGGCGCGATCGCGCTCCTCCGCGGTGACGGCGTGCCTTCCGTGGTCCGACCCTTGCACCTTCGGCTTGGGATTGCTTAGGAGGAACCCATGAACCAAATGAGATGCGCGACTCGATCGCTTCGCGGGCCGTTGGCGAGCGCGGTGTTCGCCATCGCCCTCCTGGCCCCGATGACGCCCGTCTGGGCTCACGGGGGAGACCCGAGCCTCGTCCACAGCTGCGTCCAGAACACGCAAGCCCGGCTTCGGATCGTCGGCCCCAACGACCAGTGCCAGGCGAGCGAGCAGGCGCTCGACTGGGGCATCACGGGCCCCCGCGGTCCGGCCGGCCCCGCCGGTCCGGCTGGCCCGACTGGACCTCAGGGCCCCGCCGGGCCTCAGGGCCCTCCCGGCCCTCCGGCATCCGCGTTCTTCCAGGTGGTCGATGCGAACGGGACGGCGCTTGGACCCGTGGTCGGCGTGGAGAGCCTGACGCCCGTGGTCGGCTTCAAGACTGACCAGCTCGTCTTCACCCTCCGGCTGAGCGGCGGCACGCTCGTCGGCTACGACTTCGTCTTCTTCGAGACGGTGGACTGCTCGGCGTCCGGCTACGTACGCCGGGGAATGGGCGGGCTGCCGACGGCGGGGGTCGATCACCGGGGCCGGGTCTACGTCGATAACGGCCAGGCCTTGCGCATGATCACGTCGCGCTCGTTCGACAACGGCGCCGGTTGCACGCCCTTCGTCTTCTCGACTCTGGTGGCCCCCACCGCGGTGCCGCTGGATCTGGGCCTGCAGTTCACCACGCCGTTCCGGGTGCAATAGCCGCTCAGGGGCGTCCCATCTGACGGGCCACGGCGCAGCTCAGCTCGCTGGCCGGATCCTCGATCCGCGTCACGGATGTTCGCCACGACCGTATCCGAGGCGCTGCGGGGCGTCAAGGGCGAGAGCTCGACTCGCCCGTCAGATCTGTCTCCAGAGGAACTCTGCCTTCGCCATCCGTCGCAGGATGGTCGCCACCTGGCGCTGATAGGCGGGGCTCGCCGCCCCGGGATGCCAGGTCTTGGGCTGGGGGAGGCTGGCCGCGAGCCGCGCCGCGTCCTGCTCGCCGAGGTCGGCCGCGGGCTTTGCGAAGTACCGCTGGCTGGCCGCGCCGACCCCGTAGATTCCCGGGCCGAACTCCACCACGTTGAGGTAGAGCTCGAGGATACGCCGCTTGCCGAGGGCGCGCTCGAGCTGCCAGGTCAGGAGCGCCTCCTTGAGCTTCCGGAGGGGGTTGCGCGACGGCGAGAGCCACAGGTTCTTGGCGAGCTGCTGCGTGATGGTGGAGGCGCCCCGGGGGGCCTCCAGGTCTTCGACGGCCCGCTCCAGCGCGATCTTGACCTCCGAGAGCTCGAAGCCGCCGTGGGAGAAGAAGTTGATGTCCTCCGCCACCAGCACCGCCCGCTTGAGATGCGGCGAGATGCTGGCGTAGGGC
>DASYQW010000176.1 GCA_036005065.1 Candidatus Methylomirabilota bacterium
GGCCCCGTGGCGCCTCGTGAGCGTCGAGGCGGTCGACTCCTTCTCGGGCCAGCGGGAGTGGGTGCGGCTCGCCGCCGACCTCGGGACCGACCGCGCCGTCACGGTGGAGATGTCACGCGAGAGCTTCGTCGCCAAGCCGAGCCGGCGCGTCCTCTTCTACCCGGACGCGGAAGCGCTCCAGGCCGGCCGGCCCGGCCTCGTCGTCGCCTACGTGAGCATCCCCGACAGGGTGCCGGAGTTCGGAAGGCGCGCCGACCTGGAGGAGCACTTCCGGCGGGCTCGTGCCCGCCTGCCGCCGCGCTAGATCCTGGGAGGGGGCCTCGACGGCCCCCTCCGAAGGGACTAGCCGGCCCCGGCGTGACGGCCGAGGGTCTGGAGGTGCGTCATCGGGCCGTAGAGGGCCTGGAGACGCGCCCACTCCTCGGGATCGTAGAAGCGGCAGCGCCCGAGCCCGAAGGCCTTGGCGACCTCCAGGCAGAACCGGGTCGCCAGCTCGATGTCGGCGGGCTGCGAGGCGCCGGTGGCCGAGCCGGGCACGGCCACCTCGGCGGTGAGGGCGACGCCCACGACGGGCGCGTCGGTGGCGGTGGCCGGCTGGAGGATCGAGTTGATGTGGTAGAGGTCGTTGCCGTAGGGCGTGATGTCGGGCATCGAGAGCGGCAGGACGACGGGGGCACGGCCGGTGACGACCTGGTAGAGGTCGAGGAGGTCGTCGGCCGGCCGCAGGATCCACCCGGCGCGGACGGTCGGGGAGATGGCGATTCCACGGTGGTTGACCACGCGATTGCCGCGGGTCGTGTCGACCGAGAGGATCGCCTCCATCGCCGGGTGCACCTCCTCACGATTGAGCGTGGTCATGTCCACCGGGGCGCTCATCATCGGCACCGGGGCCCGCGCCTGGGTCGGCGCGTCGGGGCAGATGTGAGTGGCGATCCGGACGTCGCCGGGGAGTCGATCGCCCTTGCTCAGCATCCGGCCGAGCTCGAGGGCGCAGGCGATCGCGGTGACGGCGCCGTCGGCGTCCGACACCAGTCCGATCTGCGCGGGGCGGGCGCCGATGCCTCCCAGGCGGCCGATGATGCCGAGGGTGGGCGCGTCCCCGCCGGCGGCGCGCCCGCGGGCGCCCGGGACGGTCACCCGCAGGAGGTCGGTTCGCCCCCGCGGGCCCACCAGGGTTCGCACCTCGACGTCGTCGCACCCGGTCCGGCCGAGCTCGCCGGCGACCTCGCGGCCGGTGACGGTGGCGGCGTCGAGAAGCTCGAGCGCGTGGAGGACGGCTCCCAGCGGCATCGGCCCCTCACCATACCACGAGGGCCGAGATGCCCGGGATCAGGCCGGGACCACGCGTGACCGCAGGCGGCGCGCGTCGCGACCGATATGGAGATTGCGCCGACCCGGGGCGGGTGCTACAACTGGACCCGACGCGGACATCGGGGCGCGGACAGCTATGCAGAGCGTCTCCATGCTGGTGGCGTTCTCGGCGGGGATCTTCTCGTTCCTCTCGCCGTGCGTTCTCCCGCTGTTCCCCTCCTACCTCTCCTTCATCACCGGGATGTCGCTCGACCAGCTCCAGCACGGAGCGAGCCGGGGCGCCGAGCGCCGCCAGGTGATCGGGCACTCGCTGGCCTTCATCCTGGGCTTTTCGATGGTCTTCATCGGCATGGGCGCCTCGTTCAGCGCGCTCGGCCAGCTCCTGATCGAGCAGCGGGATCTGATCCGCCAGATCGGGGGCGTCCTCATCATCGTCTTCGGGCTGTACATCGCGGGAGCGCTGCCGCTCGGATGGCTCGGGCGGTACCGTCAGTTCCAGCTCCGCTCCAAGCCGGCCGGCTACGTGGGGTCCTGGCTGGTGGGCGTGACGTTCGCGATCGGCTGGACGCCCTGCGTCGGACCGATCCTCGGCTCCATCCTCTCGCTGGCCGGCACGGCCGAGACGGTCTCGACCGGGATCGCGCTCCTCGGCGCCTACTCGGCCGGTCTGGCCTTGCCGTTCTTTCTCTCTTCGCTGGCGCTCGGCGCCTTCCTGGTGGCGTTCCAGCGCTTTCGCCCGTGGATCCCCATCGTCGAGCGGACCGCCGGCGTGGTGCTCGTCATCGTCGGAATCCTGGTCCTGACCAACTACTTCATCGTCCTCAACTCGTACGCGATCGGCCTGACACCGGAGTGGCTCCTCAAGCGCCTCTAGGTCATTTCGGGGGGGTCTCGGAAGACCCCCCCGATGCCCCCCCTCCCGGGCCCACGCCCTTTGACAACCTAGGAGTGTGTCGGAGTAACGAGCGCCCAGGACCGAGCATGCTCTACACCGAGCAGCGGTCCGAGCGGCGGCTTCGCCGCCGCAACCCCTCCTGGGGGAGGTTTGGGAGGGGGCCGTCGAGGCCCCCTCCCATGATCTAGCGGCGGGCCAGGCTGAGCAGGCGGCGGTAGAGGCGCTCCCGCCGGGAGCCGGCCGGCACCGCTCGGACGCGCAGGCGGTGGAATCGCTCGAGCAGCTTCCAGCCGAGGCCGGCCTTGATGTCCGCCAGATGGGCGTCGAGCTGGGCGA
>DASYQW010000177.1 GCA_036005065.1 Candidatus Methylomirabilota bacterium
GCGCGGGCCGCCCGCGAAGGCGCCATCGAGGTCGACGACGTGGAGTCGCGGCGCCCCCTCGGTCGCCCAGCGCCGGGCCCAGACGACGGGGTCGTCTCCGAACACGGTGGCCGTGTCCGCGCGCCCCTCCACCAGGCGGACGCAGCGCCCGCCCTGGAGGTCGATCGCCGGGATCACCATCACGGCGGCATCCCGGGGGTCGCCGCCAGCGCGGCGAAGTTCTCGAGGAGCCGGAGCCCCCAGCCCTGGCTCTTCTCGGGGTGGAACTGGGTGCCGTGGAGCGTCCCGCGGCTCAGGAGCGCCGGGAAGCGCACCCCGTACTCGCAGGTCGCGACGGCGGAATCGGCGATGGAGTCGGGAACCGGGTAATAGGAGTGGACGAAGTAGACGTAGGCCCCGTCCGGAACGCCGGCGAGCAGCGGCAGCGACCCGGGGCGGAAGCGGAGCTGGTTCCAGCCCATGTGGGGGACCTTGAGCCGGGCCGGGAAGCGGCGCACCACGCCCGGCAGGACGTCGAGGCCCTTGGCATGGCCGAACTCTTCGCTCTCGGTGAAGAGGAGCTGGTAGCCGAGGCAGATTCCGAGGTAGGGGCGGCCGGCCTCGATGTGGGCGCGAATCGGGCCGACGAGGCCCAGCCGCTCGAGGCTCTGCATGGCATCGGCGAAGGCACCGTCGCCGGGCACGACGAGGGCGCCGGCGCGCTCGACCGTGCCCCGGTCGTCGGTGATCACGATGTCGGCGCCGCGGCCGGGGCTCCCGACCCGGGCGAGGGCCTTCCCCACGCTCCCGAGGTTGCCGCGCCCGTAGTCCACGATCGCGATCATGGCGAGATCGGCACTCGGCTGCCGCGGGGGGCGGCCCCTCGGCGGTCCCTCCCGATCACAGGGATCCCTTGGTCGACAAGACGCCCTCGATCCGCGGGTTCAGCCGCGATGCCTCCGCCAGCGCCCGGCCGAAGGCCTTGAAGATCGCCTCCGCGATGTGGTGCAGGTTCTCCCCGTACTGCAGGTTCACGTGCAGGTTCACCATCGCGTTCATCGCGAAGGCCCGGAAGAAGTCCTTGAGGAGATCCAGGTCGAAGTTCCCCACCTTCGTCTTGCTGAACGGCACGTTGTAGGAGAAGTAGGGCCTCCCCGAGATGTCCAGGTGGACCGAGGCGAGCGCCTCGTCCATCGGTACGAAGGCGGCGCCGAAGCGGACGATGCCCCGCTTGTCGGCGAGGGCCTCGTGAAAGGCCTTGCCGAGGCAGATCCCGACATCCTCCACCGTGTGGTGCAGGTCCACGTCCGTGTCGCCGCGGGCGTCGACCTTCAGGTCGAGGAGCCCGTGCTTCCCCATCGCCTCCAGCATGTGGTTGAGAAAGGGGATCGGCGTCTGAGCCGAGGCCTCGCCGGTCCCATCGACGTTGAGCTGGAGCAGGATCTCCGTCTCCCGCGTCTTCCGCTCGATGCGGGCCACCCGCTCGATCGTCGGCGTGGCGCCGGGCGGCGCTCCGCCTCCCGCGCGCCCGCCACCGCCGGGTCCCTCACCGCCGCGCCGCCGCCGCCATGCCATGCCTACTCTCCCTCCTCCGGTCCGCTCGCGCCAGGCGGCTCGACGCGGACGCGCGCCGCCTCGCTGTGCCCCTGGAGACCTTCGGCCGCCGCGAGCGCCCGAAGATGCGGCCAGGCGGCCCGCAGCCCGGCTGGCGTGTAGTGGATGAGGCTCGAGCGCTTGACGAAGTCCTCGACCGAGAGCCCCGAGGCGAACCGGGCGGTGGCGCCGGTCGGGAGCACGTGGTTGGGACCGGCCAGGTAGTCGCCCACGACCTCGGGCGTGTGGCGGCCCAGGAAGATCGCCCCCGCGTGCCGGACCATCGGCAGCCATGCAAAAGGGTCCGCGACGCACAGCTCGAGGTGCTCGGGGGCCAGGCGGTTGGCGATGGCCACCGCCTCGGCAAGGTCCCGGGTGACCACCACCGCCCCATGGGCCCGCACCGCCGCCTCGGCGATCGCCGCCCGCGGTAGGCGCGGGCACTGGCGGGCGACCTCGGCCGCGACGGTCTCGCCGAGGCGCGGGGCGTCGGTGAGGCAGACCGCGCGGGCGAGGGGGTCGTGCTCGGCCTGGGCCAGGAGGTCGGCGGCCACGTGGCGCGGATCGGCCCCGGCATCCGCCACCACGACGACCTCGCTCGGCCCGGCTACCAGGTCGATCCCGACCTCGCCGAAGACGAGGCGCTTGGCGAGCGCGACGTAGATGTTGCCGGGGCCCACGATCTTGTCCACCCGGCGAATCGTCGCCGTGCCGTACGCGAGGGCCGCGATCGCCTGGGCGCCCCCGACCTTGTAGGCCTCGGTGGCTCCCCCGAGGCGCGCCGCGGCCAGCACCGTCGGGTCGAGCCGGCCGTCGGGCCCGGGCGGCGAGGTGATGACGAGCTCCCGGACGCCCGCCACCCGCGCCGGGATCAGGGTCATCAGGACGGTGGACGGATAGGCGGCGCTCCCGCCGGGCACGTAGCAGCCGACCCGCTCGAGCGCCGTCACCTGCTGGCCGAGGAGCGAGCCGTGCTCGTCATGGATCCACCAGGAGCGCGGGAGCTGGTGGCGGTGGAAGGCCTCGATGCGCCGCGCCGCCTCGCCGAGCGCGGCCTCGAGCCCGTCCGGCCCGGCGGCGGCCCACTCGGCCGCCGAGACGCGAAGCTCGCCGGCTGTCAGCTCGACCCCGTCGAACCGCTTCGTCAACTCGAGGAGCGCGGCGTCGCCCTGCCGGCGGACCTCGTCGACGATGGCCGCGACCCGCGCCAGCAGGTCGGGGGCGGCCTCGGCGTGGGGGCGGGCGAGCGCGGCCACGACCCCCTCGATGCCGAGCTCGGCGGCCCGGAGCCGTCGGATCACCGGGCCACCTCCCCGCGCAGCTCGTCGAGGAAGCGACTGACCGCCTGGTAGGCCGTCTTCTGGGCCGCGCGGTTCACGATCAGGCGCGCCGTCGAGGCCAGGATCTCGGCGACCTCGACGAGGCCGTTGGCCCGGAGCGTCTCGCCCGACTGGACGAGGTCCACGATGCGCTCGGCCAGGCCCACCAGGGGGGCCAGCTCGATCGAGCCGTCGAGCCGGACGACTTCCACCTGGATCCCGCGCTCCGAGAAGTAGCGCCGGGTCAGGTTCGGGTACTTGGTCGCCACGCGCACCCACGACCACTTCGACGGGTCATCGTGCTCCCAGAGCGCCTTCGACTCGGCCACGACCAGCCGGCAGCGCCCGAAGCCGAGATCGAGCGGCTCGTAGACGTCCGGCTCTTGCTCGAGGAGGATGTCTTTGCCGACGATCCCGAGGTCCGCCGCTCCGTACTCCACGTAGGTGGGGACATCCGCCGGCTTGAGGAAGAGGAGACGGAGCCCCCGGGCCGGGTCGGTGAAGATGAGGCGACGGGACTCGTCGGCCGGGATGCCATCGAGCCCGGCCCGCCGGAGCAGCTCGAGGGCCGGCCGGAGGAGGCGGCCCTTGGGCAGGGCGAGCGTCAGTGGCCGCGCGACTCCGCTCATCGCTCCCGCCGGATTCGAGCGCCCAGCGCCGCCAGCTTGGTTTCCATCGCCTCGTAGCCCCGATCGAGGTGATACACGCGCGAGACCACCGTGGTCCCGCGGGCGGCGAGCCCTCCGAGCACCAGCGAGGCCGAGGCGCGCAGGTCGGTCGCCATGACCGGCGCCGCCTGGTAGGCCTCCACCCCCCGGATCACCGCCCGGTGGCCGTCGATCTCGATCGAGGCGCCGAGCCGCCGGAGCTCCGCCGCGTGCATGAAGCGGTTCTCGAAGATGGTCTCCGTGATCACGCTCGACCCGTCCGCCAGTCCGAGCAGCGCCATCATCTGCGCCTGCATGTCGGTCGCGAAGCCCGGAAACGGGTTCGTCACGATGTCGGTCGGCCGCGGACGGCCGTTGGCCCGGACTCGGATGCGGTCCACGCCCACGTCGAGCCGGGCGCCGGCCGCCTCCAGCTTGTCGAGGATGGCGGTCAGGTGATCGGGCACGACGTCGCGGACCGTCACATCCCCCCCGGTGATCGCGCCAGCCACGAGAAACGTTCCGGCCTCGACGCGGTCGGGGATGATCCGGTGCCGGGCCCCCGCGAGCGCCTCGACCCCCCGGATCTCGATCCGCTCCGTGCCGGCTCCCTGAATCTTGGCGCCCATGGCGTTGAGGAGGCGCGCGAGATCCGGGATCTCGGGTTCGCGCGCCGCGTTCTCGAGGACCGTGGTCCCTTCGGCCAAGGCCGCCGCCATCATCAGGTTCTCGGTGCCGGTGACCGTCACCGAGTCGAAGACGATGCGGGCGCCCTTGAGGCGGGCCGCCCGCGCCTCGACGTAGCCCTGGCTGAGCTGGATCTCGGCGCCCAGGCGCTCGAGCCCCTTGAGGTGGAGGTCGATCGGCCGCACGCCGATGGCACAGCCGCCCGGCAGCGCCACCCGCGCCCGCCCCGCGCGCGCCACCAGGGGTCCGAGGACGAGGACCGAGGCCCGCATCGTGGAGACCAGCTCATACGGCGCCTCCACCGACACGACCCGCGGCGTCCGCGCCACCGTCGCGCCGTCCTCGTACCGGACCTCGGTGCCGAGCCGCCGGAGCAGCTCCGTGATCGTCGCCACATCGGCCAGACGTGGCACGTTTTCGAGCACGATCGGCGCCTCGGAGAGGAGCGACGCCGCCAGCAGCGGGAGCGCCGCGTTCTTCGCCGCGCTCGCGCGCACCTCGCCGTGCAGGGGGACGCCTCCGTCGACGACCAGTCGGGCGGGCATCAGTGAAAACCTCCCGCCACCCCCCCAGCCCCCCCTCCCCACCCATCGGGGGGAGGGGGGGTGACTGGACTCACCTCCACTGGTTCCACCGACACCTCGAGGACGCGTTCGTAGCCGAGGAGATCGCGATGGAAGACGGGGACGCCGTAGCGCGGATCGTCCCCGAGTCGCCGGCGGAGGGCCGGGGCGTGGTCGTGCCCGATCTCGAGCAGGACCCGCCCGCCCGGACGCGCGAACCGGGGGCCCTGGGCCAGGATCCGCTCGATGACGGCGAGGCCGTCGGGGCCGCCGTCGAGCGCGAGCGCGGGCTCGAAGCGGCGCACTTCTTCGGGCAGGCCGCCGAGGGCGGGCCGCGCGATGTAGGGGGGGTTGGCGAGGACGAGGTCGCACCGACCTTCGAGCCCCTGGCCGGCGAGCGGTGTCCAGAGATCCCCTTCGAGCACTGTGACTCGGCCGGCGAGGCCGAGGTGCTCGACGTTGACCCGCGCCCAGGCTGCCGCCGTCGGGTCGAGCTCCACCGCCCACACGACGACGCCGAGCCGGCGGGCCGCGAGCCCGCAGGCGATCGCGCCGGACCCCGCGCCGAGATCGAGCGCGACCGACGGCGCCGTCGGGGGGCAGAGCGCCACGGCTCGCTCGACCAGGAGCTCGGTCTCGGGGCGCGGGATGAACACGCCCGGCCCGACCCCCAGCCGGAGCCCGAGAAACTCCTCCTCCCCCAGGATGTACTGGAGCGGCTCCTGCCCCGCGCGCCGCGTGACGCACGCCTCGAAGCGGGACAGGGCCTCGCCGCCCAGTGTCCGCCCCGGCTCGAGGTGAAGCGCGAGTCGAGTCGTCCCGAGCACACGGGCGAGGAGCAGTTCCGCATCCTGGCGGGCGGTCGCGATCCCGGCCGTTCGCAGCCGGCCGACGGTCCGCCGCAGCACGGACCCGATCCGGACGCCGCCGGGGGGCTGCCGGAGCGTCGTGGTCACGAGCTCACGGACTCCAGCTGCGCCGCCCGCTCGGACTCGAGCAGCGCATCGACCAGCTCGTCCAGATCGCCCTCCAGGACGTCGGGCAGCCGGTGAAGGGTGAGCCCGATCCGATGATCCGTCACCCGACCCTGCGGGAAGTTGTAGGTCCGGATCCGCTCGCTCCGCTCGCCCGTGCCCACCTGGCTCCGGCGGTCGGCGGCGATCTGGGAGCGCTGCTCCTCCTGGGCCCGCTCGAGGAGACGGGCCCGGAGCACCCGCAGGGCCTTCGCGCGGTTCTTGACCTGCGAGCGCTCGTCCTGACAGGTGACGACCAGCCCGGTCGGCGAATGCGTGATCCGGACGGCCGAGTCGGTCGTGTTGACGCCCTGTCCGCCGGGCCCGGAGGAGCGGTACACGTCGATCTTCAAGTCCTTGTCGTCGATCCGGACCTCCACCTCCTCGGCCTCGGGCAGGACGGCCACCGTCACCGTGGAGGTATGGATCCGGCCGGCCGACTCGGTGACCGGGATGCGCTGGACTCGATGGACGCCGCGCTCGAACTTGAGCCGGCTCCAGGCCCCCTTGCCGTGGATCGCGAAGATGATCTCCTTGAACCCGCCCTGCCCGGTCGGGTGGCTGTCGATGATCTCGACTCGCCACCCGCGCCGCTCGGCGTACCTCGCGTACATCCGCGCGAGATCGGCGGCGAAGAGCGCGGCTTCGTCGCCGCCCGCCCCCGCCCGGATCTCGCAGAAGACGCTCTTCTCGTCGGCGGGATCCTTGGGCAGGAGGAGACTCTTGAGCTGTCGCTCGAGCTCCGCCTCCCGGGCGCGCAGCGTCAAGAGCTCGGCCTCGGCCAGCTCATGAAGCTCGGCATCCCCGTCCTCTCCCAGGATGTGCTGGGCTTCCTCGATTCGGGCCAGAACGGTCTTGTACTCGCCGAAGGCGGTGACGACCTCCTCGAGGTCGGCGCGGGCCTTGGCCAGCCGGGCGTATTCCGCCCGCGCGCCTCCCTGCTGGGCGGAGGCCGACTCGGCGAGCTGGCGACCCAGCTGTTCGTACCGGCTCTCGATCTGTCGGAGCTTGTCGAACACGTCAGTTCACGGGCCTCAGTCCCTCGCAGGAATCATGCGAACGCGCGCGGGCGGGCATAGCAGGAAAGGAATCGCCGGGGACCGATGGGACACCGGGGCCCGCGGCCGACCCGTAGGCCCACGCGGCAAGCGTGCCGGACACCCGCCGGGCGGGCGCCGTGATCGCGGCTCGCCCTACGCCTGCTGCTTTCGGCCGTATTTGCGCTGAAAGCGCTCGACCCGCCCCGCGGTGTCCACCAGCTTCTGCTTGCCCGTGAAGAATGGGTGACACTTCGAGCAGATCTCGACCCGGATGTTGGGTCGCGTGGACCGGGTGTGGATGACCTCCCCGCAGGCGCAGGTGATGGTGGTCTCGACGTACTCGGGATGGATCGCGGCCTTCACGCAAGTCCTCCTCGGGAAAGGACGAATGAGAACCCCATCATGTTACCACAGGTGTCCGGCCCCGGCAAGCTGAAGGGCGACGAGCGACGCGACGCCGAGCCGCGCCAGGAGTGCGAGGTGGGGGACCCACCACGCGGGTTACCGAAGCGCCACGACGGGGGGGCATCGGGTGGGTCTTTCGAGACCCCCCCGAAATGACCTAGCCCAGGCTCGACATCGAGTTCAGGAACTCCTTGTTGGTCTTGGTCATCTTGAGCTTGTCGAGCAGGAGCTCCATGGCCTCGACGGGGTTGAGCTGGGACAGCGCCTTCCGCAGGAGCCAGATGCGCTGGAGGTCGTCCTTCTCGATGAGCAACTCTTCCTTGCGGGTGCCGGACTGCTCGAGGTTGATCGTCGGGAACACACGCTTGTCCATGAGCCGGCGGTCCAGGTGGACCTCCATGTTGCCGGTCCCCTTGAACTCCTCGAAGATCACGTCGTCCATCCGGCTGCCCGTGTCGATGATGGCCGTGGCCAGGATCGTCAGGCTGCCGCCTTCCTCGATGTTCCGGGCGGTGGCGAAGAACCGCCGGGGCCGCTGGAGGGCGTTGGCGTCCAGGCCGCCCGACAGGACCTTGCCCGAGGGCGGGATGACGGCGTTGTGGGCCCGGGAGAAGCGCGTGATCGAATCCAGGAGGATCACGACGTCCTTCTTGTGCTCGACGAGGCGCTTGGCCTTCTCGACGACCATGTCGGCCACCTGGACGTGTCGGGCGGGTGGCTCGTCGAAGGTCGAGGAGATTACCTCGCCCTTGACGTTCCGCTGCATGTCGGTGACCTCCTCGGGCCGCTCGTCGATGAGCAGGACGATGAGATAGATCTCCGGATGGTTCTTCGCAATCGCGTTGGCGATGGCCTGCAGCAGCATGGTCTTGCCGGTCCGGGGGGCGGCCACGATGAGCCCCCGCTGCCCCTTGCCGATCGGGGTCAACAGATCCATGACCCGCGTCGAGAGGTCCTCGGAATCGTGCTCCAGCCGGATCCGCTCCATCGGGTAGAGCGGGGTCAGGTTGTCGAACAGGATCTTGTCCTTGGCCGCTTCGGGGGACTCGTAGTTGATCGCCTCGACCTTCAGCAGCGCGAAATAGCGCTCGGAGTCCTTGGGCGGCCGGACCTGCCCGGAGATGGTGTCCCCGGTCCGGAGGTCGAACCGGCGGATCTGGGAGGGGGAGACGTAGATGTCGTCCGGTCCTGGCAGGTAGTTGTAGTCCGGAGCCCGGAGGAACCCGAAGCCGTCGGGCAGGACCTCGAGCACCCCTTCGGCGAAGATGAGCCCGTCACGCTCGGCCTGGGACTGCAGGATCTTGAAGATCAGCTCCTGCTTGCGCAGCCCGGAGATTCCCTGAATACCCAGGTCACGGGCGATCGCGTTGAGCTCCGGGATTGCCTTTTCCTTGAGCTCGGTCAGATTCATCCCGCCAGTACTGGGTGCCACAGGGTTGCCTCCTTCTCTACGATCCGGCGAGTCGTGACCGGGACGACCCGCTCCCGGATTGGGGGGAATGGGACGACGGGGCCGGCGAGGAGGTGGGGGTGTGCTCACGGCTGTAAATCGCTCCTTTGAGATACCGCGTGGCGAGGATCGTCAGGGGATTACGGCGTCAAGCTCAGTCCGTCCATGTATAACACTCGCCATGCGAGCTTGTCAATAAACTTCCCGGGGGCCCGCTGGGGCGTGAGCCCCAGGACCGGACGCACCAAGCGCCTCGTGCTTCCGGGTCAACCACACGCGGTTCCGACACTTCGTCCGAAGACTTACAGCCGCTCGACGATAAGAGCCTTTTCACGCAGGCGCTGCACCCACTCGTCGAAGCGCGCCTGGGCCTTGCGCTGCAGCAGGATGTCGCGGGCCTGCTGGCGTAGCTGGGCGAGCATCTCCGGCGTCACCTCCTCCCGATCCTCCAGCTTGAAGAGGTGATACCCGGCCGCCGACCGGACGGGCTCGGTGACCTCGCCCTTGCCCAGTCTGAGGATCGGCTCCTCGAAGAGCGCCTGAAGCTCGCCGCGACGGAGCCACCCCAGGTCGCCCCCGGCGGCCGCCGACCCATCCTTCGAGTACTCCTGGGCCAGCTCCGCAAAGTCCGCCCCGTTCCGCAGCCGGACCGCCAGGGCCTCGGCTTCGGCCTTGGCGCGCTCCCAGGCCGCCCCCGAATCGGGCGGCTCGGCCAGCACGGCGATATGGCGCGGGCGGTACTTGAGGTCGTGTTCGAGCTTGTCGCGGTTGGCGGCCACGTAGGCGTCCACTTCCGATTCGGTCACGTTGGCCCGGCGGGTGACGCGCCGGCTCCGGATCTTCTGGACCATGAGCTGGTCGCGCATCTCCCGCCGGAGCCCCTCCCAGGTGAGTCCCTGACCCCGGAGCTGCTCCTCGATCTGCGGCCGGTCTCCGCCGTTCTTGCGCACGAAGTCGTCGAGCGTCTGCTGGACTTCTTCGTCGGTCACCTCGACTTTCTCGCGGCGCGCCTCCTGCACCTGGAGCCGGTGTTCCACCATCCGCGTGAGCACCTTCTGCTGGAGCTCGAGCACCGCCGTCGACGTGGCGGGCGCCGCCTCCTTGGTCTCCCGGAGGTAGAGGATCAGGGCCTCCTGGAGTTCGGACATCATGATGACGTCCTCGTTCACGACGGCCACGACGCGGTCGACCACCGACTGGTCCGGCGGCACTGCTGGAGCGGCGGCGGCGGGAAGCAGGAGCGAGCCGCTGGTCGCCGGCACGGGTGGCAGGGCGGGGGGCGTGCCCCGGCACCCGGCCAGGGCGCCCACGAGCGCGAGAGCCGTCAGCCAGCGAAGCCAGTGCCTCATGCGAGCTCCCTCCAGCCCGTCAGGCGAGCTCCGTCAGCAGTCTCAGCAGCGCCGCGTGCGTATCGCGCCAGGGCGCGGCCGGGACGGTCGCCTCCAGGACGAACTCGCGGACCAGCCGGAGGCGCTTCGGCTGGGCGCGCAGCAGCGTGAGCAATCGCGCGGGCGTGACCGCCGTGCCCGGGGCGAAGGTGACGAGTGCGCGGCCGCCCCGAACCTCCAGCTTCTCGATCCGCAGCGCCTTGGCCGTGACCCGGAGCACCACCACGTCGAGCAGCTGCTGGGCCGCGGCAGGGAGCGGTCCGAATCGGTCCTTGAGCTCGGCCCGCACTTCCTCGACCTCGACCTGGCGGCGGGCGCCGGCCAGCCGCTTGTAGAGGCCGAGACGCTGGGCCGCCTCCGGCACGTAGTGCTCCGGCAGGTACGCGGCCGCCTCCACCGTCACCACCGGGTCCAGCTCTTCTTCGACGGGCTCCCCCTTGAGCTCGCGAACCGCCTGGTCCAGGAGCTTCAGGTAGAGATCGAATCCGACGGCCTCGATCTGACCGTGCTGCTCGGCCCCCAGCAGGTTGCCGGCGCCGCGGATCTCGAGGTCGCGCAGGGCGACCTTCAACCCCGACCCCAGCTCGGTGAGCTCCTGGATCACCCGGAGCCGCTTGGCGGCAGTCTCATCCACGCGCCCGTCGGCCGGGATCAAGAGGTACGCGTAGGCCTGGAGGCGATCGCGTCCCACCCGACCGCGGAGCTGGTAGAGCTGGGCCAGCCCGAGTCGATCCGCGCGGTTGATGACGATCGTGTTCGAGGCCGGGATGTCGAGGCCCGACTCGACGATCGCCGTGGAGACCAGGACGTCGAACTCGCCGGCGACATAGCGGGTCATCGTCCGCTCGAGCTGAGCCTCCGGCATCTGGCCGTGGGCCATCGCGAGGCGGGCCCGCGGGGCGAGGCGCTGGAGAAGTCGGGTCAGCGCGGGCAGGGACTGGATCCGATTGTGGACCACGAACACCTGGCCCCCACGGCTGAGCTCGCGCTCGATCGCGTCCTTGATCACGTGGGTATCGAACCGGCACACGACCGTTTCCACGGACAGCCGGTCGGCCGGCGGGGTCTCGATGACCGAGAGGTCCCGGATCCCCGAGAGCGCCATCGAGAGGGTTCGCGGGATCGGCGTGGCGGTCAGCGTGAGCACGTGCACGGTCTTCCGCAGCTGCTTGAGGCGCTCCTTGTGGGTGACGCCGAACCGGTGCTCCTCGTCCACGACGAGGAGGCCGAGATCCTTGAAGGTCACGTCCTTCGAGAGGAGCCGGTGCGTCCCGATCACCACGTCCACGGTGCCGTTGGCCAGCCCGGCCAGGACCGCCTTCTGCTCTCGCGGTGACCGGAAGCGCGAGAGCATCTCGACCCGCAGCGGATAGGGCGTAAAGCGCTCCCGGAAGGTCGTCGCGTGCTGCTGGGCGAGGATCGTCGTGGGCACCAGCACGGCGACCTGTCGGCCGTCCGTGGCGACCTTCATGGCGGCCCGCATGGCGACCTCGGTCTTGCCGTACCCGACGTCGCCGCAGACGAGCCGGTCCATGGGGCGCGGGCGCTCGAGATCGGCCCGCACCTGGGCGATGGCCTCGAGCTGATCCGGGGTCTCCTCGAACGCGAACGCGGCCTCGAACTCGTGCTGCCAGGGCGTGTCGGGGCCGATGGCGAACCCCTCGAGGACCTGTCGGGCGGCGTAGAGCCGGAGGAGGTCACCGGCGATCTGCCGGACGGAGGCGCGCACCGACTCTTTGGTCTTCTGCCAGCTCGTCCCGCCCAGCTTGTCGATCCGGGCGGGACCCTCCCCGCCGCCGACGTACTTCGAGACCGCTGCCATCCGCTGGACGGGGAGGTAGAGACGGTCCCCTTCGGCGTAGTCGAGCAGGAGATAGTCGGCCTCCTGACGGTCGACGGTCAGGGTCACCAGGCCGCCATACCGTCCGATGCCATGCTCGACGTGGACGACGAGGTCGCCGGGGGCGAGGTCCGTGAACGCGCTGATGCCGCTGCCCCGGTGGTAGGCGGGCTGGCGCCGTGGGGTTCGCCGGGCGCCGAAGAGCTCGGTCTCGGTCAGGCAGACGAGCCCGAGCGCCGGGCACTCGAAGCCCGCGTGGGCACCCCCGATCACCACGGCCAGGGACTCGGGCCCGAGGAGGGCCGGGACGACCGGGGCGTCGAGCTCGTGGTCTCCGAGGATCTCCCGGAGCCGGGCAGCCGTCGGGGCCTCGCCCGCCATGAGCCGGACACGGAAGCCCTCGGCCCGCCAGGCGGCGAGCTCGGCCACGAGCCGGCGGAACTGGCCGCGGAACGTCGCGACCGACCGAGTCTCCAGGCGGAACGCGTCCGGCCCGCCGGTGACCAGGAGCCCGCACTCCACGCGCGGGTGTCCGGCGATGGCGGCGCCGAGATCCGGCTCGTCGGGCGCGGGCTCGAGAAGCTGCGGATCCTCGACGACGCAGACGGCCTCGCGAGGGAGGTAGCCGAGGAGCGTCGCCGCCCCTTCCCCCGGCACCATCGGGAGGACGGCCACGGAGCTCAGCGACTCCGTCGAGCGCTGGCTCGAGGGATCGAAGGCCCGGATCGACTCCACCACGTCGCCGTCGAACTCGAGCCGGACGGGAGTCGGCCGGGTCGGCGAGAAGAGGTCGACGATCCCGCCCCGCACGCTCCACTGCCCGACCTCGCCCACCGTCTGGACCCGCTCGTAGCCCGCCGCCGTCAAGTGGTCCAGCAGGGCGTCGCGGTCGAGAGCGTCCCTGACGGCGATCGTGAGCCGCTGGCGCCCGACGAGGTCGGGCACGGGGAGAGCACCCATCACGCCCCGAGGCGTCGTCACGAGCCAGAGCGGCGCGCCCTGGAGGAGCCGGCCCAGAAGCGCGGCGCGCTCGGCCTCCTCCTCCCGATCGGCGCCGCCGCGCCAGAGGGCGGTGTGGGGGGCCGGAAACGCCGCGATGTCCTCGGGCGCCTTGACGCCGAGCAGGGTCACGAACGCCCGGAGGTCGTCGACGACGCGGGGCACCGCCAGGCCCGCCGGCACCAGGACACACGCCGGCCCATCCGCCGGGAGAAGCCCCGCGAGGGCAAGGGCCTTGGCCGAGCCCCAGAGCCCTTCAAGAACCACCCGGTCGGCGCCCCGGTGGATGGCCTCACGCGCTCGCGCAAGGTCGCCCCACTCGAGGAGCGTCGTGGGAGAGGTCAGCAGCAAGGACACGCGCGGGAATCGGGCGGTCCGAACCGCCCTCTCTTCACGTATACCATCGGCCCGGTCGCCGGGTCAAACTCGTGCGGGGCACTAGCGGCCGCCCTGGGCGAGATGGAAGGAGAGGTTCTCGAGCTCGATCGAGAGGTCGACGTTCTGGAGCCGCACGTCTTTCGGCACGTTGAGCCGGACTGGCGCGAAGTTGAGGATGGCTCGTACCCCCGACGCCACGAGCCGCTCGACGATGCCCTGGGCGGCCTCGGCCGGGACGGCGATCACCGCGATCTGGATGCCGTGCTGCTTGACCACGCGCGGCAGCTCGGCCAGCGGAGCGATCTGCAAGCCGTTCACCGTCCGCCCCGCCTTGCCCGGATCGTCGTCGACGATGGCCGCGATCCGGAAGCCCTGGCGGGTGAACCCCCGGTAGTTGAAGAGCGCCGAGCCGAGGTTCCCGAAGCCCACCAGCACGACCCGCCACTCGCGATCCAGGCCGAGGAGCCGCTGGAGCTCGGCCCGGAGGTTCTGAACGTAGTAACCGATGCCACGGATCCCGAACTCGCCGAAGTAGGCGAGGTCCTTCCGCACCTGGGCGGAGTTGAGATGGAAGCGCTCCGCCAGCTCCTGGGAGGAGATGGTCTTGACGCCGTCCTCCTCGAGCTGGGCCAGGCAGCGGACGTAGATCGAGAGCCGGCGGACGGTCATCTCCGGGATCTTGGCGATGCGGGATGATGAGCGCGGCATCCGGAGCGGAAGCCGGGCGGGCGGATCCCTCCGGGGGGCCACCCGCCCGGCTCCCGTGACCCCTATTTGAACGGATTCGCGAAGAGCAGGATGATCGCGATCACCAGGGTGTAGATCGCCAGCGACTCGATGAGGGCCAGACCGATGATCATGGCGGTCTGGATGCGGGCGGCGGCGCCGGGCTGCCGCGCGATCCCCTCCACCGCCGACGCGATCGCCCGGCCCTGGCCCAAGCCGCAGAGGCCCGCCGCCAGCGCCATGCCGATCCCGGCCGCGATCACGGTGAACGGCCCGACCCAGGATGCTTGCGCGCCTGCCGCGGCGGCGGCTTGCTGGGCGGACGCCACGCCGCCCGCCAGACCCCCGACCAGCACCAGCATCATCAGGACGATTCGCACAGTCCCTACCTCCTTTCCCGCCCGCGCGCGCGAGCGAGCCGATCAGTGGTGGGCCGCCGCCTCGCCGTGAGCCGCCGGCCCATGAGCCGGGGCGTGCTCGTGCTCGGCCGCCAGGGCCCCCGCGATGTACAGCATCGAGAGCATGACGAAGATGAAGGCCTGGAGGAACGCGACCAGGAGCTTCAACGGAAAAAGGAAGCCCACCGTGAAGGCGATGGCCACGATCGTCCCGAACCCCCCGATCAGCCATCCGAACACCCCGGCCGCGCCCGACAGGGCCCAGGTCGAGAGACCCACCGTCATGAAGAAGACGATCGAGAGCAGGATGTGCCCGCCCAGCATGTTGCCGAACAGCCGCAAGGTGAGCGACAGCGGCCGGGCGAGGTGACTGATCAGCTCGATCGGGACCATGAGCGGCGCCAGGGCCGGCATGGGGCCGGCGAAGTGCTTGAGGTACGCCCACAGGCCGTGCTGCCGGATCCCGATCCAGTGGTAGGTGAAGAACACGACCAGCGCGCAGGAGGCAGTCGTGTTGACATTATCGGTCGGGGCCGTGAAGCCCGGCACCAGGCCCAGCAGGTTCGACGCGAAGATGTACAGGCCGAGGGTGGCGATCAGCGGCAGGTAGCGTCGGCCTTCGGGGCCAATCACGTCGTCGATGAGGCCGAGGATGAACTCGAGCGCCGCCTCCATCGCGTTCTGAAGCCCGGTGGGGACCAGGGCGGGCCGCCGGGCGGCGGCGAGGGCGAGGGCGGTGAGGATCACCATGACCACCCAGGTGAAGGCCACGTGGTGCGGGACACCGAAGGTGTTGAAAATGGGCGGCTCGAGCGCTTCCACCGAGGGTCAGTCCAGCTCGGGGCGGGAGCGCCTGCTGCCGCTCCCCCCCAACCCCCCCCACCAGCAACCCGCTGCTTGCAGCGGTCTCCGCACGGCGACGTCCCGCATCAATGCCTTCACGCCTCTCAGGCGAGCCGGGCCACGCGGAGGCCTTCCGTCACGACCGCGACCGGCAGGGCTGCCAGCGCCACCAGCAAGCCCACCAGCCCGAGCCATCCGGCGCCGGCGGCCAGACCGAAGGCCAGCGCCACCGCGCCGAACCGGGCGCCGGTGGCGCCGACCCAGACCACCCGGCGCAGGGGCCCGCCGGAGGGGGTCGCGGCGCGCCGCAGCACGAGGCCGGCTGTCCAGCGGAGCCAGAAGAAGTTCGCCACCGTGATGGCGCCACCCACGAGGGCGCCGGCGGCCTGCGCGGGCCCGGCCAGGGTGAAGGCCGCGGTGGCGATGAGGGCGACGAGGCCGGCCGTCAACCAGGCCACTCGCCGGGCCAGCTCGCCGTCGGCGCTGGGGGCCTGGGGCGTCGGATCAGTCCTGGCGGTCCTGCCTGCCATCGAACACACCTGTCGCCCGGAAGAGGTTGACGAAGCCCGCCGCAATCCCCAACAGGAGCCCGACCAGGGTGAGCCACGGTGAGGTGCCGAGCCACCCGTCCAGGGCATGGCCTCCCCAGAGACCCAGCACCGTGGAGATCACCAGCGTGAGCCCCACCCCACTGAGGACGCCGAGCTGCTGCACCCAGCGCCGGTCCGGCCGCGGACCTTCGTCGCTCACGCGCGCCCCGGGGGCAGGAGGGGGAAGCTTGTGAAGGAAGACACTAGCACAGTTCCCGGGCCCTGACAACCCCGGACGCTCGTTCCCGGCGCGCGCTCATCCGAACATCCCGCCCATCCGGGCCCCGGCGATCCGATTGATGGCGACCAGGCAGAAGGCGGCGACCGCGATGAGCACGACGCCGAGGGCCGCCGCCTCGCTGGCGCTGCCCGCGATGTAGAAGTTGAAGATCCCGACGGTGATCGTCTCCCAGCCGCCCAGCGAGAGAAAGAGCACCGCGGAGGCCTCCTGGAGCGACGTCATGAACGAGAAGAGCCCGCCGACCAGGACACCCTTCCAGATGAGGGGCAGCGTCACGTCCCGGAAGGCGCGGAGGCGGGAGGCGCCGACGCTGCCGGCCGCTTCCTCGAGCGACCGGTGCACGAGCAGCAGTGACGCGTAGCTGCCGCGGACCGTGTAGGGCAGCCGGCGGATGGCCAGCACGAGCGGCAGGATCACCCACATGCTGGTGAGCGGCAGGCCGAGGCCCGGGATCTCGTGGTGGAAGGCGCGGATGTAGGCGATCCCGATGGCCGTCCCCGGGATGGCGAGGATCAGGGTGTTGAGCGCGTCGAGGAAGCCCCGGCCGGGCACTCGCGTCCGGGCCAGGATCCAGGCGATGGGGACGCCGACCGCGATGCAGAGGAGGACCGCCAGCACGGAGTAGAGGAGGCTGTTGGTGATGTACTTGGGTGTCTCCACGAGCACCCGCTCGAAAAATTGCAGGGTATACGAGGTGGGCAGCGCCGTGAGCGACCATCCCCGCCCGAAGGCGGCCAGGCCCACCCCGAGATAGGGCACGAAGGACAGCAGCAGGATGAGCGAGAGCCCGGTCACCACGAGGGCTTCGGGCAGGCCGCGGAGGCGACGGCGCTCCACCTTCGAGTAGGCGAGCGAGGAGTAGTCCTTGATCGCCACGTAGTGCCTGGCGGCCGCCAGGAAGGCGATGGCCAGGAGGACCAGGAGGGCCGAGATCACGATCCCCATCCGGAAGAGCCGCCGGTCCACGAACTGCACGATGTTGAGGTAGGCCTGGGAGGCTAGAAGGTCGTGGACCCCCACCACGAGCGGGGTCACGAAGTCGGCGAACGTCCAGATGAAGACGAGCAGCGCGCCCGCGATGTACCCCGGCGTGGTGAGCGGAAGGGTGATCGTCCAGAACTTCCGCAGGCCCCGGGCGCCCACGCTCTCGGCCGCCTCCTCGAGGGCGGGGTCCACCTTGCCGAGGGCGTCGACGACGTTCAACGTGATCATCGGGAAGAGGTGGAGCGTCTCGACCAGGAGCACGCCGTGGAGGCCGTACATGAAGTTGACCGGCTTGACGAGGTCGAAGTAGTCCATGAGCAGCACGTTGACGGTGCCCGCCCGCCCGAGGATGAAGACGAACCCGAGGACCCCGACCAGCGGCGGCGAGATGATCGGGATGAGCGTGAGGTACGAGAAGAGGTTCCGGCCTCGGAAGTCGTACCGTACGAGCAGGAACGCAATCCCGACCCCGAGCACCGAGGTGCAGGCGACGACGCCCACTCCCAGGAGAAGGGAGTTCCAGAGAGAGCGCAGGTAGAAGCCGTCGGTGAAGAACTCCCGAATGTGGGCGAGGGTCAGCCTCCCTGCGTCGTCGGTGACCGCGTCGTAGAAGACCCGCCCGACTGGATAGAGGAGGAAGAGAACCAGGAACGCCCAGATGAAGAGGACGCCCAGCGCCGGAAGCAGGCGCGAAGCGTGGAGGCCGGCCGCCGGGGCGGGCACCGCGACTGTCGGGCCGGCCGCGGCGGGGGAAGCGGGGCTCACGGTGGAGCCGCGTCCTCGTCCGGCAGCGCCAGCGTCACCGTCGACGGAAACGAGAGCGTCACCTCGGTACCGATGGCCAGGGGCTCGTGGTGCCACGGGTCCCGGATGTCGGCTTGCAGGAGGGGGCCCGATGCGGTCTCCACATCGTAGCGCAGGGTGTTCCCGAGGTAGGACGCCAGCACGATCCGGCCCCTGACGCGGTTCCCGTCCGCTCCCGCCCCGCCCACCGCGACGTTCTCCGGCCGGATCGCCAGGAGACATGGCCGGCCCGGCGCGATGCGGCCGGCGGCGCGGGCCCGGATGAGGCCGAGCGCGGTCTCGACCCACAACGCCTCCCCGTCCTGGCTCTTCACGGTGCCGGGGACGAGGTTGTTGGTACCTACGAAGTCGGCGACGAACCGGGTCCGCGGCCGCTCGTAGAGCTCTCGGGGTCTGCCCACCTGCAGGACGCCGCCGTCCCGCATGACGGCGACCCGGTCGGAGAGCGACAGGGCTTCCTCCTGGTCGTGGGTGACGTAGACGGTGGTGATGCCGAGCTCCTGCTGGAGCTTTCGGATCTCCGCGCGGACCTGGACCCGGATCTTGGCGTCCAGGTTCGAGAGGGGCTCGTCGAGGAGGAGGATGTCGGGGTTGAGGACGAGGGCGCGTGCGAGCGCGACGCGCTGCTGCTGGCCGCCGGACAGCTGACCGGGGTAGCGCCGCTCGAGACCGCCGAGGTTCACCTTCCGGAGGCCCTCGGCCACCCGGGCCTGGAGGGTGTGGCCCGTCAGCCCGCGAAGCCTGAGACCGTAGGCGATGTTCTGAAAGACCGTCATGTGCGGCCAGAGGGCGTAGTTCTGGAAGACCATTCCGATGTTCCGCGCATGGGAGGGGACGTCATTCACCACGCGCTCGCCGAAGAGCAGGGTCCCGGCGTCAGGGCGGTAGAAGCCGGCGATCAGGCGGAGAAGGGTCGTCTTGCCGCACCCGCTGGGGCCGAGGAGCGTGAACAGCTCTCCGTCCGCGATCTCCAGGCTCACCGCGTTCACGGCGGTGACGGCCCCGAACCGCTTCGTGACGTCGCGGATCCCGATCTTCACGCGGCGAGGGCCGGGCGACCCTGGGCCAGGCGGCACGCGATCTCGACCGTGCGGCGAAAGGCGCCGGGCTCGACGCTGCCGTGGGCCGGCGGCGTCAGAGCCAGCGGCAGCCCTCCGCCGACGGTGACGCCGCGCTCGAGGCCGAGGAGCTCGCGGGCGATCTAGCCCTGGTCATGGTACATAGTAGCCGGGCGCCGGCCTGAGCCTAGCGAGCCGGCCGCCCGGCGTCAAGGGCGCGGGGGCGCGCGGGGGCGCGTGGTGTCGCGGCACGGTGTCTTGTGCTGCGCGGTGTCTTGGCTATCGACCTCGAGATGGGCGACCCCGACCAGGGCATGACCGATTCGGGGCCGGTGCCTGACGCTTTTCGTCTCAGCCATCGGGCGCGGTCACTCATTTGGGAGCGGTCTCCTTCTAACCCTTCGTCGGATCGAGCCACGCCGGTGAGGCGCCGCTGGTACGAGGGTTGCTCCGATCTGGCCGGGATCCGGATGGTGACGCCAAGAGAGGGCCACCGATTGACTCGGCATGCGCTCAGGCTCAGCCTGCTGTTCGCCACGACGCTCGCGCTGACGACGCCCGTCGTCCGGACGGCCGGGGCGTCGGTGGCCGGCTGCCCGGTCTTCCCGGTCGACCACATCT
>DASYQW010000178.1 GCA_036005065.1 Candidatus Methylomirabilota bacterium
GCACGGTCCGGAGGAAGACCTTCAGCGTGATGCCGTCCGTGAAGAACTGGCGGTAGTTGTCCAGGGTCCAGTCGAGCGTCGTGACCCCCCGGCGGTACGTCGCGAGGCTGGACACGAAGAGAACGACGAAGGGGATGAAGACCTCGGGATTCGAGACGACGACGCGCTCTCCGACCTCCTTCGACAAGACGTTCTTGTTACGGCGAGCCCTGCGAGGCCTTGTCCGCGAGAGCCTTCTGGCGGGCCTCGTTGCACAGGAAGTTGATGTATTGCTTGGCCAGCTCGGGGTTCCGCGCCCCTCGCGGAATGGTGTACGGGTTGTACCGCACGAACAACCCTTCCCTCGGGATCACGAAGTCGACCGGCGCCCCCTGGTCTCTCACGGCAAACGTCCGGCTGTTCCAGATGGGCGAGATCCAGGCCTCGCCGGTCCGCATCAGCTGCTCGGCCTGAGCCCCGGTCGCCCACAGGCTCACCAGGCTCGGGCGGAGGGCCGTCAAATGGGCAAACGTCTCGTCCGTCACCGGGAGCAGCTTGCCGGTATACGCGAGATTGACCATCTGGAGGGTCTGCTCGAAGAGCGCCTCGTTGAGGGCGACCTTGCCCTTGAAGGTCGGATTCCACAGGTCGCGCCAGCTCGTCGGCCGCTCTTTGATGAGCTTCGTGTTGTAGCCGATGCCGTAACACCACAGCGTCAGCCCGGGCCCATGATCGGTGATGAACTGCGGATAGAGATTGGCGTATTCGGGAATCTCGTCCCGACCGATCTTCATGACCAGGTTGTTGCGGACGGCGAACACGTAGTCGGTGAGCTGGAGCGGCATCACGTCCGCCTCCGGCTTGCCGGCGTCGATCAGCGCCTTGACTTTGGCCATCGGCGGCGAGCTACCCTGCATGGTGATCGTGTCGACCTTGACCCCGAACTGCTGCGCGAACGGATCGATCACCTGCTCCTTGAACACCCGGCCCAGGAATCCGTCGAAGTTGTAGATCACGAGCGACTTGCTTTCGGCCGCGCTCACTCGGCGTGAGAAGAAGTCGGGGAACGCGGTGATGGCCGCCGCTCCAGCGGCGGCGGTGAGGAACTTCCGACGCCCGATCCTCGCGCTCGAAGCGGCGTGCGCGCCCATGGTGTCCTCCTTCGTTCGCGGCCCCGCCCCGGAAAAACCCGCGTTGGATGCCCTGGTGTCCGGGACTGGGACAATCACGGGCGGTTCGGGAACCCGGGCGATCGGGGGAAAGGTGCCGGCCACGAATCTCGCACTCCCGAGGGCTTGGGCTCGAGGAATCAAGGCTGCCCAGAGTCTACGAGGGGGCGTGAAATCCTGTCAAGGATGAAGTCGCCGCGCTCGCCGTGCCGCGGCCGGGAAGGAACCGAGCATCTTCGCCGAGATGGGCCGCGGCTTCGGAGCCGCGAAGTGATGGAAGCCTCGCTCGAAGAGCTGAATCGCAGGGTCCGGAAAGTGCTCGTCGCGACTCACCCGCCGTTCGTGGCAGGAACCAGGGATCGCAAGTCGAGCCGGAGCTCCGGAGACTCTTCCAGGCCAAACAAATGGATCTGCGTCGCTGAGCTGGGCTACGGGGGACCGGGGCGGTCGAGGGGCGGGCCGCCTCCGACACGGCGTAACCCCTCGTCACCTAGGCGGTCTCGGGCCGCCGCCCGCGTGCTATCCTGGGCCTCGTGACGGCACCGGAGAGGGCGCGGACGCGGGCCGAGGAGCTGCGCCGCCTGATCGGGCACCACGATTTTCTCTACTACGTCGAGAACCGCCCCCAGGTCTCGGATGCCGAGTACGACGCGCTCGTCCGGGAGCTCCGCGACCTCGAGGCGCGATACCCCGAGCTGATCACACCCGATTCCCCCACCCAGCGGGTGTCCGGGCAGGTCGCCGACCTCTTCGCCCCCGTCGAGCACATGGTCGCCATGCTGAGCCTCGATAACGCCACCAGCCCCGAAGATCTCCGGGAGTTCGAAGCCCGGATCCGCCGGGCCCTGCCCGGGGCCGAGTTCACCTACGTCTGCGAGCCGAAGGTGGACGGTCTCGGGGTGGCGCTCCTCTACGAGGCCGGCCGGCTCGCTCGCGGGGCCACCCGGGGGGACGGCCGCGTGGGCGAAGACGTGACGGCCAATCTCCGGACCATCCGGTCGATTCCGTTGGCCCTCCGCGGGCCGCTCGCGGCCTGCCGGACCCTCGAGGTGCGCGGCGAGGTCTTCATGAGCCGGGCGGCCTTCGAGCGGCTCAACCGCGGGCTGGAGACGACGGGCGAGCCGGGGTTCGCCAATCCCCGCAACGCCGCCGCGGGCTCCGTCCGACAGAAGGACCCGTCGATCACGGCTCGCCGGCCCCTCGACATCTACGTCTACCAGGTGAGCCACGCGGAGCCATTCCCGTTCTCGATCCACTCCGACGTCCTGGCGGCCCTCCGCGAGGCCGGGTTCAAGACCAATCCGAAGAGCCGCCGCTGCCCGAGCATCGACGCGGCGATCGCGACGTGCCTGGAGCTCGAGGCCGAGCGCGACCGGCTCCCCTACGAGGCGGACGGCGTCGTGGTCAAGGTGGACAGCCTCGACGCTCAGCGGCGGCTGGGGGCCACCGCCCACCACCCGCGCTGGGCGATCGCGTACAAGTTCGCGGCCCAGCAAGCGGTCAGCGTCGTGCGGCGGATCGCCGTCAACGTCGGCCGCACGGGCGCCCTGACGCCGTCGGCCGAGCTCGACCCGGTCCGGATCGCCGGGGCCACCATCAGCCGCGCCACCCTCCACAACGTCGACGAGATCGAGCGCCTCGACGTGCGGGTGGGCGATACGGTCCTGGTCGAGCGGGCGGGCGACGTGATCCCTCACATCGTGCGGGTCATCAGCGAGAAGCGGCCGCCCGAGACCCAGAAGTTCGTCTTCCCCGACCGCTGCCCCGTGTGCGGCTCGGTGGCCTCCCGGCCGGCCGGCGAGGTCGTCGTGCGGTGTACCAACGCCGCCTGTCCCGCCCGGCTCAAGGAGGCGCTCTTTCACTACGGCTCGCGGGGAGCGATGGACATCGAGCACCTGGGAGAGGCGGTCATCGAGCAGCTCGTCGACCGCGACATGGTGCGGGACTTCGCGGATCTCTACGCGCTGACAGTTCCCCAGCTGGTCGGCCTCGAGCGCCTCGCCGAGAAGTCGGCGACGAACCTGGCCAACGCGATCCGTGGCTCGAAGACGCGGGGGCTGGGCCGCGTCCTCTACGCCCTCGGGATTCGATACGTCGGCGAGCGGGCCTCCCGGGTGCTGGCCGCGCACTTCGGCACGATGGACCGGCTGCGAGCAGCCAGCCAGGCCGAGATCGGAGAGATTTACGGCATCGGGCCTCGCATCGCCGAGTCGGTGCGACTCTTCCTCGACCAGCCTGCCAATCAGCGCATCGTCGACCGTCTGGCGGAAGTGGGCGTGGTGATGGAGGAGGCCGGGGCCGCCACCCCGGGTCCCAAGCCCCTCCAGGGCAAGACCTTCGTCTTGACCGGAGGGTTCGACCGCCTGAGCCGGGACGACGCCAAGACGCTGATCGTGCGCCTCGGGGGCCGGGTCACCTCGTCCGTCTCGCGCAAGACCGACTACGTCGTGGTCGGCAAGGATCCGGGATCGAAGGCCGAGGATGCTCGGCGCCTCGGGGTGGCGACGCTCGACGAGAGGGAGTTGTTGCGTCTCACCGGCGCGGAGCCCTAGAGCGTGTCGATGACATGAGCCGGGAGCGGGCCCTCGGTATCGCAGGCGGCGGACTCGTCGTCCTGGCCTTGACCCTGGCAGCGGGCCTCTTCTTCAAGGACCTGCTCCCGCTGCCCCAGCCCCGGCGCTACCTCGGCGGCGATTTCGCGATCCTCTTCTACACCGCCTTTCGTTACGTGGCCGAGGAGGTCGGCGCGGGCCAGTTGCCGCACTGGACGCCGTACGTCGGGGTGGGTTATCCCCTGCTCGCCGACATCCAGACGGCCGTGTTCTACCCGCCGATCCGGCTGCTGACGCTCGTCACCGGCCCCCCGAGCTACCTGGCGCTCGAGCTCTACGCGATCGCCCACTACGTACTGGCCGGCCTCGGCATGCTGGCGCTCGGCCGACAGGCCGGCCTGCCGCTCCTGGCCGCCAGCCTGGGGGCGGTGGCGCTGATGTTCTCCGGATTCTTCTGGGGGCACGTGGCCCATCTGGGGATCATTCAGGCCGCCGCCTGGCTCCCCTGGCTTCTGGCCGCCCACGCACGGGCGCTGGTGACGCGCTCGCCCGCCTGGCGGATCGCCGCCGGCGGCCTGCTCGCCCTCGTCGTCCTCGGCGGACACCCCCAGGTGGCCTTCTACGCCGGCGTGGCGCTGGGGCTCTCGTCGCTGACCGTGCTCCAGAGCCGCTGGCGCGGGGCCGACTGGTGGACACGTCTCCGGATTCCGGCCACCACCGGGGTGGTCGTGCTCCTGGGGCTGGCCCTGGCGGCACCCCAGCTCTTACCCACGCTCAGGGTGGCGCGGAGTGCCGCCCGATGGACGCCGAGCACGGACTTCCTGGCCATCGACACGCTGCCGCTCGAGCAGCTCCTCACGCTCCTCGTGCCGTTCGCCTACTTCGCCACCGACCGCTTCCTGTCGGCCGACGAGTTCGTTCTCTACGTCGGAACCGGGACGCTGCTTCTCGCCGCCGCGGGGGTGGTGCTCCGGCGGGACGTCTGGAGCCGGTATTTCGCGCTCCTCGCCATCGTGGGACTCGCGCTCGCCCTCGGCCCCCT
>DASYQW010000179.1 GCA_036005065.1 Candidatus Methylomirabilota bacterium
CCCGTGGCGCGAAGGCCTCCAGAATGTCGCGATCGGCGTGGCCGGGATGCGCCCGCTCAAGAGCTATCTGGGCGTCCCGGACGCCCACGGCTACACGCTCCAGGCCACGGTCATCGCGGCGGCTGACGAGCTGGCGAGCGCCGCCGAGCTCGTGATGGGACAGCTCGACGGGGTGCCGGTGGCGGTGGTCCGGGGGTATGCGTTCACGCCGGGCGCGGGCTCGGCGCGCGAGCTCCGGCGCGACCCTTCTCAGGACCTCTTCCGCTAGGTCTTTTCGGGGGGGGCTCGGAAGACCCCCGATGCCCCCCCTCGGTTGCGGTGGCACAGCCGCCGCTCGGAGCGCTGCCCCATCGCGCAACGCCAGGTCAATCTGCCGTACTCCGGTCCCTGAAAACATCAAGCCCGGGGATGGGACTGGTGCACCACTCCCATCCCCGGGCTTCGATCAGGGTGCGCAGGCATCCTCCTGCGCGTCCCGGTAGAAACCGGGAACCCAGGACTACCGTGCCGTAACGCGCGCCACCGGTTCCGGTGTTGCTGCCGATGGCGCGCCTTGCCAGTCCGGCGGAGTTTCCATCGTAACCTCCTCGATGGTCCCTGCCACGACGGAAGACGGCGCCTCATCTCTCCGTCAACCGCCATTGAAACTCCAGGTGGCCCTCGGTGTCAAGGCGCATCGCGTCAGGCCGCACGAGTCCCGCCTTCCCCCCGCGCCGGCCCCACGCGCTCGAGCGTGAGGATGGCCGGCCGGGTCTGGGCGGCGATGGGCAGCGCGACGACCAGCACGCCGTTGCCATACGTCACGGTCGCCGCTTCTCCGTCCACGGTGGCCGAGAGGGCCAGGTTGCGGTGGTAGGGGCCGACGGACCACTCGTCCATCAGGACCTCCTTGTCACCCTTCAGCGCGCCGCGCAGCTTCCCGTTGAGCACCAGGTATCCTTCGGCCGTGACCTCGACCGTGATGTCCTCGGGGCCGAGCCCGGGCATCGGCGCCGCGACCATGAGGCGCTCCGCCGTCGAGTAGACCTTCACCGGGATTTGCTGCACTCTGAGTTGCTCTTGCATGCTGTCACCTCCGTTTCAGATCCGATGAGCACCCGGAGGTGTCTTGCACGCGCCGTGCCGGACGAGGCGAATCCTTGACACATGGTGCCCCCTTCCCTACACTTGGTCCGTGATCGGCAAGTCCCTGTCATTTTTTGCGTTTCCGGCTCCCCGCCCCGAGATCGACCGGTTCTACGCGGCGATCCGCCTGATCGCGCGCTTCTGGGTCTGGTTCTTGTTCAAGGCCGTCGAGGCCCGGCACCTCGAGCGGGTCCCCGCGCGCGGCCCGGTGATGCTCTGCATCAATCACCCGAACAACCTCATCGACTCTCTCCTGGTGGGGGCCGTCCTTCCCCGGAAGGTGCACTACCTCGCCACGGCCACGCTCTTCCGCCATCCGCTGCTGGCCGCGTTCCTGCTACGCTGTGGGGCCATTCCCGTCTACCGGAAACAGGACGGCCCGGACACGATGGACCGGAACGCCCAGATGTTCGCCGCCTGCCTCGAGGCATTCGCGGCAGGCCGCCTCATCGGGATCTACCCCGAGGGGACGACCCACGCCGAGGCGCGCGTGCAGCGCATCAGGACGGGCGCGGCGCGCATCGCCCTGGCCTACGAGGCGGCCCGGCGCGAGGGCGAGGCCGGGGCCGCCGACGAGCTCGCGGTGATTCCAGTGGGACTCACCTTCGAGGCGCGCAAGTCGTTCCGCAGCCGCGTCCTGATCGCGTTCGGCTCGCCCGTGCCCGTCGCGCCGCACCTCGAGCAGTTCCGTGAGGACCCCGCCAAGGCGGTGGATGCCCTGACCACGCGGATACAGTGGGGGATGGAGGCCCAGGTCATCCATGCCGAGCGCATCGACACCGCGGAGCTGGTCCGCGCCATCGACGAGATGTACGGAGGCGACCTCGCGCAACAGCTCCGCGAACTCCGCGGGCTTGCCCCCGGCGAGATCGACACCTTCCGCGTCACCCGCGCCATCGTCGACGCGGTCGCCTACTTCAAGTCCCGGGAGCCCGAGCGGGTGGAACGCCTCTGGCAGCGTATCCAGAGCTACCGCGCCATGCTGGCCGAGCACCGGGTCCGCGACCAAGCGGTCCGGGCTCGCGCCGAGGGGCCACCCGCCCGCCGCCGTCTCTCGTCGTCCGGGCTCGCGCTGGCCGGCCTCCCGCTCTGCGCGTACGGGGCGGCGGTGAACGCCCTGCCATACCTTCTGCCGCGCTGGCTCTCGCGGCGATTCGCCCGCAAGGAAACCGACTACGCCACCGTGCGACTCCTGGCGAGCATCGTGGCCTTCCCGCTCTTCTGGGGACTCGAGACGTGGCTCGTCTGGCGCTCGGCGGGCCTCTGGTGGGCGGGCGCCTTCGCCCTCTCGCTGCCGACGAGTGGGCTCGTCGCCTACCACTACGTGGCGGGCCTCGGACGGCTCCGGAGCCAGGCTCGCCTCGGGTTTCTCGCCCTGACCCACCGACAGGCCGCCTCCCGGCTCCTGGCGGAGCGGCAGGCGATCGTGGCCGAACTGGAGGGCGCCCGGCGTGATTATGCGGTCGCAACCCCTAGAGAGACCATGTGAGCGGCGGGGCGTGGGGGCCGTCGCTGACGTCGCCGAGAAGGCTCGGAGGGGTGCCGCGGTGAGCGTGTGCCGGCTCGAGGAGCTCTCCTCGTCGGCCCTCGACGCGCTCGACCGAGCCCGAACGGTCATCATCCTGACCGTCAGCCCGCTCGAGGAACACGGCCCTCACCTGCCGGTGGGCGTCGACGCTTTCACGGCGGAGGCCTTCGCCCGGACCGTCGCCGAGCAGCTCTCGACCCGCCGGCCCGGCTGGACCGTGGTCCTCGCCCCGACGCTCTACCTCGGCTGCTTCACCTTCGACGCGGTCGGCACGATCCGCGTTCGCCAGCGGGTCGTCCGCGACGCGGTGGTGGACTTCGGCGCCTCGCTGGCCCGCGCCGGGTTCCGCTACATCCTCGTTTCCAACGGGCACGCCGGGCCGGGACACCTGGTGGCGCTCGAAGAGGCCGCCGGCATCGTCTCCCGCCGGCACGGCGTGACCATGGCCTCCTTCACCGGCCACCTCGCGTGGGAGTTCCTCCGGGGTCGCTACCTCCCGAAAGTCGAGACGGCCCTCGGCCGTCCCCTCTCGGCCGCCGAGCGGCAGGCGCTCGCCGAGGACGCCCACGGCGGATGGTGGGAAACCTCCCTGATGCTGGTGCTGCGACCGGACCTGGTCGACGACGGCTACCGCGCGCTTCCGCCCGCCCGCTACTCGTTGCCGGCGCGCCTGGTCCCGAACTATCCGCTGCGGAGCGGCGGCCAAGGCTACGTGGGGCACCCGGCCCTCGCCGACCCGGCCTTCGCCCGGGTCATCCTGGACGTGCTGACGGCGGAGGGCATGGAGCTGGTCGACGGGATGCTCGACGGACGCATCCGGGCCGCCGGGCACCACTCGCCGTTCTTCGCGGTCCCCCTCTTCCGAACCAATTTCTGGCGGGTCGTCGGCGCGGCATGTGCGGCGGCGGGCGTGGCGGCGGCCGCCTGGTGGGTGCTCGGATGATCGTGGCCATCCTGGGCGGCACCGGGAAGGAGGGGACGGGGTTGGCGCTGCGCTGGGCGCGGGCCCGTCACCACATCCTGATCGGCTCGCGGAGCCCCGACCGCGCCTGGGAGCGAGCGCGGGAGTTGGCGCGCCAGGTGCCGGGCGGCGCCTTCGACGGTCGCACCAACGAGGAGGCCGGCCGCGAGGGCGACCTCGTGGTGGTGACGGTTCCCCACGCGGGACACCGCGCGCTCCTCACCGACCTGCGTCCCGTCCTGGCCGGCAAGATCGTGCTCGAGACGGTGGTGCCGCTGGACTTCGGAGGTCCGCGCCTCTACGCGCCACCCCGCGAGGGGTCGGCGGCCGAGGAGGCTCAGGCCGTGCTCGGGCCGGACGCGCGCGTGGTCGCGGGTCTCCATGCGCTGGCGGCCGACGAGCTCGGGAGCCTCGATCACACGCTCGACGCCGACGTCCTGATCTGCGGCGACGACGCCGACGCCAAGTCGACCGCAGCCGGATTGATCGAGGACCTCGGCGTCCGCTGCCTGGACGCGGGGCCGCTCACCATGGCGCCGGTCCTCGAGGGGCTGACCGCGCTCATGGTCCGGCTCAACCGTCGCTACAAGTCGAAGTCGGCCGCGCTCCGCATCACCGGCGTCGAGAAGAACACGCGATGAGCGGGACCGGGCCGATCCCCCTCGCAGCCCGTCGTCCTCGGTAGTCGGCGCGCCTCAACGTATGCGGCATACGCCTCGGCCCGCCTCCTCCCTGCGTCCTAGGGCTGCTCGGGTCTCGGCCCGGTCCCAACGCCGGACCCGTTCAAGTTGCTGATCCGAGAGTACCGCCGTGACCACCCCGCGCGAGCTCGATGTCCGGGCGGTCGGCCTCATCCTCCTCCTCGCCGCCCTCTGGGGTGGCAACACCGTGGCCATCAAGCTCGGCCTGGCCGACGCCCCGCCGCTGGCCCTCGGCTGGATGCGCTTCGTGCTGGGCGGCCTCTGCGTCCTCGGGTGGGGCTGGTGGACGCGCGCTCCATTCACGCTGCGCCCGGGGGAGCTCTGGCCGCTCCTCGGGCTCGGCCTTCTGTTCGCCGTGCAGCTCGGCACGCTCAACATCGGGACCTGGCTGTCCACGGCCGGCCACGCCGTCGTCATCCTGAACGCGTACCCCGTGCACATCGTCGTCATCGCGCACTTCCTGGTGCCGGGTGACCGGATGACGCTCGGCAAGCTCGGCGGCGTGCTGCTGGGCTATGGCGGGGTCATCCTCCTCTTCGCGGACCAGCGCTCCGCCGTCCGGCTGTCCGATTCGACGATCGTCGCCGGCGACCTCGTGCTCGCCCTCAGCGCGCTGCTCCTGGGACTCCGGCAGGTGGTGCTCAACCGCCAGCTCCAGTTCATCCACCCGGTGAAGCCGCTCCTGGCCCAGGTCGTGATCGGCACCCCGCTCTTCGTCGCCCTGTCCGCCTGGTTCGAGCCCGAGCCGATCCGCTGGACGCCCGGGCTGGCCGGGTCGCTGTTCTACCAGGGGTTCCTCATCGCGGGCTTCAACTTCATCGCCAACATGTGGGTCCTCCAGCATTACCGGCCGAGCGCCGTCGCCGCCTTCTCGCTCACGACGCCCCTCTTCGGCGTCCTGGCCACGGCGCTCATCCTGCACGAGCCGATCACGTGGACCCTCGGGGTATCGGCGCTCCTCGTCGCGGGCGGGATCGCGGCGGCGACCCTCATCCGCCCGCCGTCGGGCCGAGCCGCCACGACGGCGCCGGCGGCGCGACCGGACGAGGCGGCGTCGTGAGGCCCCCGGGCCGATCCCCGGCGCTCCGGGGCCTCCTGGCCCTCTTTCTCGCCCTCGCGAGCCCGACCGCCGCCTACGCCCAGGCCGTCGCCGCCCGCGAGCTGGCCGCCGAGGCGGGACGCCTCCTCCAGGAGCTGGCCCAGCTCCGCGGGCGCCCGGCCGCCGGGACCCCGGCGCCGCGCGTCGTCGTCCGCTCGCGCGAGGAGCGCCGCCGGTTCATCGCCGGCGAGATGAGGCGGAAGCTGCCCCCGGCCCGGCTCGACGCGGAGCGGCGAGCCATGGTGGCCTGGGGCCTGGTCCCGCCGGCCTTCGACCTGGCGGGTTTCCTGACCGACCTCGTCGTGGAGCAGGCCGCCGCCTACTACGATCCGGTGGGCAAGGTGATGGTCCTCGCCAACTGGCTCTCGCCCGAGGAGCAGCGGGAAGCCCTCGCCCACGAGCTGGTTCACCTGCTCCAGGACCGGCAGTTCGACCTCGATCGCTTCCTCACCTCGACGCCGGGCAAAGGGGACGAGGGCCTGGCCCGGCAGGCGCTCATCGAAGGCGAGGCGGTCGCCCTCCCGATCGAGCGGATGCTCCGGCGCCAGGGGCAAGATCTCGGCGGGCTCCCGGATGTCGCGGCGATCCAGCGAGCCATCCTCACGTCCACGACGGGGCCGGTCCTGAGCCGCGCGCCCCGCTTCATCCACGCGCTGCTGACGTTTCCCTACGCGCAAGGCCTGGGGTTCGTCCATCAGTTCCGCCGGCGCCACCCGTGGGTGGAGCTCTCCCGCCTCTACACGGATCCGCCGCGCTCCACCACGCAGATCCTCCACCCCGAGCGGTACTTCGACCGCCGGGAGGATCCCCTCCCGGTGGTGGTCGTCGATCTCGGCCCGCTCCTCGGCGCGGGGGCGCGCCGGATCCTGGAGGACACGGCGGGCGAGTTCGGCCTGGCGGCGATCCTCCGCGAGTTCCTCGGGGACGCGGATGCCGTCTCGGCCGCAGGCTGGCGTGGCGATCGCTACGCCTTGTGGGAGGACGGCCGGGGGACGCCCGTCCTCGTGTCCCTGACCACCTGGGAGAGCGAGCCGGCCGCGGCGGCCTTCGCCGACGCCTACGCCCGGCTCCTGCCCCGGAAGCACGCGCTCGGGCCCCCCTCGACGAGCGAGCCCGGCCTGACGGC
>DASYQW010000180.1 GCA_036005065.1 Candidatus Methylomirabilota bacterium
CCGAAGGTGAGGCCCTTGATCAGATGGCGCTGCATCAGGCTGATGAAGATGACGATGGGCGCCAGGATCCCCACCGCGCCCGCCGCCGACCAGGACCAGTACTCGATCTTCTCGGCCCCGTACTGGGCGATGGCCACCGACAGCGGCTTGGCGTTGCTCCCGGTGAGGATCAGGCAGTAAAGGAACTCGTTGTAGGCGAACAGGAAGGTGAAGAGGGCGGCCGTGACGAGGCCGGGGCGCACCACGGGCAGGACGACACGCACGAAGGCCCCGAAGGAGCTGCAGCCGTCGAGCATGGCGGCCTCGCTGAGCTCCCGGGGGACGTCGAGGAAGAAGCCGCGCATCAGCCAGATGGCGAACGGCTGGTTGAAGGCGACGATGATCAGGACGATCAGGAGGTGGGTGTCGTAGAGCTCGGTGGCCCGGGCGAGCAGGAAGAACGGGACGAGGAGCAGGATGCGGGGGAACATGCGGACGGCCAGCAGGGTGAACAGCAGGATCTGGATGGAACGGCTGCGATAGCGGGCCAGGTAGTAGGCGGCCATGCACCCGAGCGGGATCGACAGCAGCACCGCGCCGGTCGTGATGATCAGGGTGTTGAGGAGATAGCGGGGGAACAGGGTCTCCGCCCAGATGTAGTAGTGGTGCTCGAGGGTCGGGGTGAAGAGCCACTTGGGGGGCATGGTGAACGCGTCGCGGGTCTGCTTCAGGGAGGTGGTCAGGGCGAAGTAGATGGGGAAGAGCGAGAAGGCGACCACCCCCAGCAGGGCGAGGTAGAGGAGGGCCCGGGCGAGGAGCGCGCGCGGCGCCAGGGCCTGACGCCGGCTCACCATTCCCCCCGCTCCTTGTGGTAGAGGAGGTAGATCCAGACGCCGATGATCAGCGAGAGAATCAGCAGGGTGATGACCCCGAGGGCGGAGGCGAGGCCCATCCGGAGCATCCGGAAGGCCAGGACGTAGTTGTAGAACGTGATGGTCTGGGTCGTCGTCCCCGGACCCCCGCCCGTCATCACGAAGACCTGGTCGAAGATGCGGAAGGCGTCCATCGAGCGGATGATGAGCACGAAGAGAATCAGCGGACGGAGGATCGGCAGGATCACGTGGCGTAGCGCCTGGCCGCGGGAGGCTCCGTCGACCATGGCGGCCTCCACCGGCTCGAGCGGAATGCTCTGCAGCCCGGCGTAGATCACCAAGGTGACGAAGGGGGTGTTCTGCCAGACGTCGGCGAGGATGATCGACCACAGCGCCCACCGGGGGTCGCCCGTCCATCCGGGGCCCGGGATCCCGGCCAGCGACAGGAAGTAGTTCACCAGCCCCCAGTTGCTCTCGAACATCCAGCGCATCAGGAGTCCCCCGACCGCGGGGGTGATGGTCATGGGCAGCAGCACGACGAGGTTCACGAGCTTCCGGCACGGGATGCGGGAGTCCAGCAGGAGGGCGACCGCGACGCCCAGGACGAACTCGATGAACACCGCGGCGCCGGTGAACCTCACCGTGACCCACAGCGCGTCCCAGAAGGCGCTGTCCTCGAGGATCCGGGCGAAGTTGTCCAGCCCCACGAACGTCTGGCGAGGGACGGGCAGGTAGTAATTGTAGAAGCTGAGTCCGACGCTGTAGAGGAGCGGGTAGAAGAGGATCACCGTCAGGACGGCCATGCTCGGCATGAGGAAGACGAGCATGTCCCGCCGCTGCTGCCGGCTCACGGGGCTGTCCTCGGGGGACGGGACCCGCGGGTCAGGGGAGTGGGGACGCGGCCCTGACCCGCGGGTGATGGGCTACTTCTTGTAGTACCCCTTCTCGGCCATGAGGTCGTGCATCACCTTCTGGGCCCGCTTGAGCGCCTCCTGGACGGACAGCTCGCCGGACAATCCCTTCTGGAGGTTCTGGGTGACCGGGAGCATCGCCTCGGAGAACTCGGGGTTGGCCGGGATCAATCGGGCGCCGGCCTGGATGGTATCGGCGGCCGGCCTGATGAAGCGGAACTTCTGGGTGACCTCCGGATCGCTGGTCACCGAGACCCGGGTGGGGGTGAACAGGCCGGCGCCCTCCTTCATGTTCGGCTTGTTCAGCGTCTTGGCGATCGTCTGGAACACGAGGTCCGGGTCGTTCTTGGTGTAGGCGCTGATCGCGTAACAGCTGACCGCCAGGCGTGGATGGGACCGGCCGCCCTTGGTGGCGGCCGGCGGCACCGCGAAGGCGACCTTGTCCACCACCTGGGAGACCTGGGCCCGATCCATGGAGAGGGCCCGCGACTGCCATTGCAAGCCCATGGCCGTCAGCCCCTGTTGCATGGCCACCGTGGCCTCGTCGTTGTGGAAGGCCAGCACGTTCGGGGGCGCGTATTTCATGAGCTCCTTCATGGTGGAGAGCGCCTTGAAGCCGGCTTCGCTGTCGATGGTGACCTTCCAATCCTTGTCGTACCAGTCCCCGCCGAACGTCCGGAGAAAATAGGTGAAGTCGTTCTGGAGACCGTCCCCGGCCTTGAGCGTCAGCAGGGTCCCGTACTGCTTCTTGTCCGGCCGGGTCAGGGTCTTGGCGGCGGCGATCCACTCGTCCATGGTCTCGGGCGGCTTCAAGCCCGCCGCCTCGAAGAGATCCCTGCGGTAGAAGAAGAACATGACGATGGAGAGGTTGGGGATCCCGTAGACCTTTCCCTTGTACGAGCACGCCTCCCGGACCAGCGTCTGGTTGACGTCGTCCCACTCGATGGCCTGCCGGTACTTGGCGATCAACGGGTCCAGGGGGAGGAGCCAGCCGCGCTCGGCGAAGGTGGGCAGGAAAGCGTCGGGCGCCATGATGTCGTAGGTCGGAGCCTTTTGCGACAGGTGGATCTGCATCTTCTCGAGGGCCTGGTCGAAGGGGATCAGCTCCGCCTCGAGCTTGATCCCGGGATAGTCGCCCATCTTCTTCGCCCAGAACTCCATGGCCGGGAAGCGGTGGCTGATGTAGCGGAGCGTCGGCTCGGCCGCCCAGGCGGAGAACCCCGCGCCGAGCCAGCCCACCAGCGTGCCGGTCACGATGGCCACCAGTGCCGCGCAGACCCGTCTGTTCGCGCCCCAGCCTTGCCGAGCCATGATGGCCCTCCTTTATCGCGCGCTTGACGTGGGGAAGCCGGTCGGGCGCGGCTATCATGAAGAGCCGGCGGAGGCGTGTCAAGCCGGCCGCGCCTTCCCTGGATCAGCCGGCTGAAAGCGCCGTGCTGTGGTGACCTGAGTGACCGCCGATTCGACGTTCTTCAGCGAGCTGGCCTCAACGCCGTCCTGGTCCGCTACGCGCCGGACTGGATCGGCGCGGCCCGGCTATCGGCCGCGCGGCGGGCCGAGCCGGCCGCGGGACCGCCCGACGAGGCCCGGCCGGGCCACGTCGTGAGCTGTGGATTCGGACGGGTGGGCAGCGCGGTGGGCGAGGCCCTGGAGACCTTCGACATCCGGTACGAAGTGATCGAGCGTGATCCCGACATCGCCGGCGATCTCCGGACGCGGGGCGTGCCCTGCCTGTTCGGAGACGCGGCCCACGGGGAGCTGTTGCGGCTGGCCGGCGCCGATCGGGCCGCGCTGGTGGTCGTCGCGCTGCCCGAGATCGAGCGGGCCCGGCTGGCGGTCCGCGCCCTCCGGGTGCTCAACCCGCAGCTGCCGATCCTGGCTCGAGCCCACGGGCGCGCCGAGGCCGAGGGCCTCCGGAAGGACGGCGCGACCGAGGTGATCCAGCCCGAGCTCGAGGCGTCGGTCACGCTCATCGGGCACACGCTCCGGACGCTGGCGGTCCCGAACGAGCGGGTCGCCGAGTACCTCGCGCGCTTCCGCGACGCGATGGGGATCGCCCGCCTCGAGTTCGATGGCGCCGGCGGCCTGCCCGGCGTACGGGAGGTCACGCTGCGCGCCGGCGGCCTGACCGATCTGACGCTGCGCGAGGCGCAGGTGCGGGAGCGCTTCGGGGTCACCGTGGTGGCGATCCACCGGCCGGACGGAGTCATCCTGAACCCGCCGCCCGACACCATTCTGCACGCCGGCGACCGGGTTCGGGTCTTCTTCGGCCTTCCGGATCAGATCGCCGCCTTCAGGGCGGACGCCGAGCCGCGGCCCTAGGTCTTTTCGGGGGGGTCCGGGCGGCCCTGCGCGACCTGCGCTACCAGGGAATCGCGTATGCGCGGCCGGTCGGGTGGGACGCCAAGGGCGACAACACCGCCGCGGTGATCTTCGTGAACGTCGTCGAAGGCGGTCGCTTCAAGGAGGTCGGCGAGATCACTCGGGACGACGTTCCCAAGTAACCCGCCGGGCGAGACTGGTCAGTCGCTCGCGCTCCGGGTGAGCCAGAAGCGCGCCAGGTCGATGGGCTTCGGCCACCACACGTTCCGCTTCCCGAGCATGAGCTGGATCAGCCGCTCCACGATCCGCAGCCGGGAGGGGCGGCCGATGATCTGCGGGTGACCGAGCCAGTTGTAGAAGCCGCCTTCGCCGTACATCCCCTCGAATTCCTCGGACCAGATCTCCCAGACGTCCCGCTGGCTCCAGATCCCGTGGCCCACCGGGGGCACCGAGCTGAACATGAAGAAGGGCGCGTCGTTGTTGCACCAGGCGGTCGGGAACTCGACCAGCGGGCCGTGGGGCGTCGAGTGGCAGTACGGAAGGTCGGCGTCGAGCGCGTTCGAGTGGTAGACGAAGCCGTGCTGCTTCAGGAGGTTCATGGTGTGCGGGCTCGGGTCGGCCGACGGCGCCCGGGCGCCGAGCGGCCTGACGCCGAGGACCTTCCGGAAGACGTCGAGGCTCTTCAGGAGGAGCTGTTCCTCCTCCTCGGGCCCCTCGAGGAAGAACGGCTTCTCGTGGAGGTAGCCGTGGTGGCCGACCTCGTGGCCCCGGCGGACGATCTCCTCACACAGCGCCGGGTAGCGCTCGACGATCCAGCCCGGGATGAAGAAGCAGGTGGTGAGGCCATAACGGTCCAGGAGGTCCAGGATGCGGGGAGCCCCGGTCTTGGGACCATAGGCACCCATCGACATGTGGAGCGGCCGCTCGGCCAGCGCGGGGTCGCGGTGGATCCAGGGGCTCTCGCCGTCCAGATCGAACGTCATCATGACGGCACACCGGGCTCCGGTCGGCCAGCTCACCGTTTCCGCCATCGACGTCGGCTCCCTCCGAGGGTTTGCCGGCATGATAGGCGAAGCCATCAGGGGAAGGCAAGGACGGGCGGCGGCCGCCCCCTTCCGGGCAGACCCGTTTGACACGGATCGGCCGGCTGGCTAGGATGAGGCCACTCGCCCGACCGGGTTCCCATGTCCTCGAAGCCGAAGGAGGAGATCATGGGTCGTCTCGCCCCCCTTGCCGCCGTCATCACGCTGCTGCTCGGATACGCGGCTCCCGGCGACCTGCCGGCTCAGACCAAGGACGACACCCTGGTGTACGCGCTCGTCTCGGACGTCGGCAACTGGGATCCGCCCAACTCGGTCCTCCGGGAGTCGATCATCCTCGGCTACCACGTCTTCGACCACCTGGCCGCCCGGGACCTCAAGACCGGGAAGGTCGGGCCGAGCCTGGCCGTCTCCTGGAAGGCCCTCGACGACGCGACCTGGGAGGTCAAGCTCCGCCCGGGGGTGCGCTTCCACGACGGGAACCCCTTCACGGCCCGCGACGTCAAGGCCACCTTCGAGCGGGTCCAGGACCCGGAGCGGAAGATGCCGCTCCGGGGCAACCACCTGAAGATCAAGCGCGTGGAGGTCGTCGACGATCACACCGTGAAGTTCCACACCGACGGCCCGTATCCGCTCTTCGTCGAGCGCCTCACCTCCTTGACCATGCAGTCCGAGAAGGTGATCCGGGAAAAGGGCCACGACTGGATGCAGGAGAACCCGGTCGGGACCGGGCCCTACAAGCTCGTCCGGTGGGACAGGAAGCGGGAGCATCTCCTCGTCCGGAACGACGACTACTGGGGGCCGAAGCCCTATTTCAAGTACGTCCGCGTGCGCATCATCCCGGAGCAGGCGACCCAGATCGCGGAGCTGATCTCGGGGGGGGTCGACATCATCAAGTCGGTGCCGCCCGACCAGATGGACACGATCAACAAATCGGGCTCGGCCCGCGTCTCGACCTCGCCGATCCTGCGCACGGCGTTCCTCCAGTTCGACCAGGCCGCCCGCGGGGGGCCCAACCCTTTCACCGACCGGCGGGTCCGGCAGGCCGCCAACCTGGCCGCGGACATGGACGCCATCATCAAGCACGTCCTCAACGGCCTCGGCGACCGGGTGGCCACCGTCGTGAACCCGATGGCCTTCGGCTTCGATTCCGGCCTCAAGCCCTACCGGCCGGACCACGAGCGGGCCAAGAAGCTCCTGGCCGAGGCGGGACACCCGAACGGCTTCGACGTCCGCTTCCAGACCGGCCTGGAGGGGACCGAGCCGGGGGCGCTGCAGACCAACGAGGCGATCGTGGCCGACCTGGCCAAGGTCGGCATCCGGGCCCAGCAGCAGTACATCGGCGACACGGTCGTCTACTCCACCCGGGTCCGCGAGGGCAAGGCCGGGCCCATGTTGAACCTGAACTGGGGCTACTACTCGGTCTTCGACGCCGACGCGATTCTCTACGACATCTTCAAGTGCGGCGAGCCGTTCAGCTACTACTGCAACAAGGAGCTGGACGACCTGATCATCGCCGGCCGCTCGACGCTCGACCCGAAGAGGCGGACCGAGGTCTATCAGAAGGCCCAGCGCCTCGTCTTCGACGACGCGGCCGCCCTCTTCAAGTGGTCGCTCCGGGGCGTCTGGGGCGTCGGCAACCGGGTGGAGTACGAGGCGCCCCGCGACGAGATCGACCGCATGTTCATCGTCACCCCGCGCAAGAAGTAGGCCCGACGGGCGCCGGGGTCCGCTCCGGCGCCCGGGCCCCGCCCGCCGTGAAGCGCTATCTGGCCCGCCAGCTCGTGCAGCTGGTGGTCGTGGTCATCGGGATCTCCATCCTGTCCTTCGCCATCCTCCACGTGATCGGCGACCCGGTGCTGCTCCTCCTGCCCCAGAACGCCGGCAAGGAGGAGTTCGAGCGGTACCGGCATCTGCTGGGGCTGGACCAGCCGCTCTGGGTCCAGTACTGGAAGTTCGTGAGCCGCGCCGCCCAGGGCGACTTCGGCAAGTCGTGGTACGCCGACACGCCCGCCTTCCGCCTCGTGCTCGAGCGGATGCCGCCGACGATCTACCTGACCCTGGCCGGCCTGGGGACCGGGCTCCTCATCGCGCTCCCGCTCGGGATCGTGGCCGCGCTGCGCCGGCACTCGTTCCTGGACACCGTCTGCACGGTGATCGCCGTCGCTGGCCAGGCGATGCCGCTCTTCTGGCTCGGGATCATGCTGATCATCGTCTTCGCGGTGCGGCTCAAGACGCTGCCCGCCTCCGGTTACGGCACCTGGCAGCATTTCGTCATGCCGGCCTTCTGCCTGGGGGCGTTCCTCGCCCCGATCACCATGCGGCTCGTGCGGTCGGGGGTCATCGAGGTCCTCAACATGGAGTACATCAAGACCGCCCGGGCCAAAGGCCTCCGGGAAGGGATGGTCGTCGTCAAGCACGCCTTCCGCAACGCCTGCATCCCGGTCATCACGGTCCTGGGCCTCCAGTTCGGCCAGCTCCTGGGCGGCGCCATCATCACTGAGACGGTGTTCGCCTGGCCGGGGGTGGCGACGCTGGCCGTGGAATCGATCCGGAACCAGGACTTCCCGGTAGTCCAGTGCGCGGTGGTGTTGCTGGCCGTGATCATCGTGGCGGTGAACCTGGTGGTCGACGTCGTCGTGGGGCTCATCGATCCGCGGATCCGGGTGGGAGCGTGACGGCGGCCCGGGCCGAGGGCGAGGTCCTCGAGGCGCAGCGGCTTGCGGGCCTGGCCGAGCCGCGCCCGGCCCAGGTCTCGCTCCGGCGCTTGTGGCGGCTCAAGTGGGGGCTGGTGGCGACGGCGGTGCTGGTGGCCATCGTCGCCAGCGCCCTCTTCGCGTCCTGGATCGTGCCCCATGACCCGCTGGCCGTCAACATTCGCCACCGGTTGGCGCCGCCGGTCTGGATGGAGGGCGGCGCGACCCGGCACCTCCTGGGCACCGACCAGGTGGGCCGCGACCTTCTCTCCCGGGTGATCTACGGCGGGCGCGTGTCGCTGGTGGTCGGGGTGGTGGCCGTCCTCATCTCGGCCACGATCGGGGTGCTGGCCGGGCTCGGCGCCGGCTACTTCGGGGGGCGGACGGACTGGGCGGTCATGACGCTGGTGAACGTGATGCTCACGTTTCCGTTCGTCCTGCTCGCGCTGGCGGTGATCGCCGTGCTGGGTCCCAGCCTCCCCAACATGATCGCCGTCCTGGGGGCCGCCGGCTGGCCGATCTACACCCGCGTCGTCCGCGCCGAAACCCTGGCCATCCGGGAGCGGGAGTTCATCCTGGCCGGCCGGGCCCTGGGTATGGGCCACGCCCGGATCGTCTTCCGCCAGATCCTCCCCAATCTGGTCTCGGCCATCGTGGTGATCGCGACGCTCCAGGTCGCCCAGGTGATCATCGCCGAGGCCTTCCTCTCCTTCCTCGGCCTCGGCGTCCAGCCGCCCACGCCGGCCTGGGGAAACATGCTGGGAGAGGGGCGGCTCTACATGCTGAACTCGTGGTGGATCGCGGCCTTCCCCGGACTCGCCATCTTCGTCACCACGCTCACCATCAACCTGATGGGGAACGCCCTCCGCGACTGGCTGGACCCGCACCTCAAGCTGTAGCGCTCGTCCACGCGATTCCGGCCGACGCGCTCCGCACCTCGAGCTGCAGCGCCCCCCGTCCGAGCCGCGGGTCGCGCCCCTGTCAGCCGGCCAGCGACTCGATCGCCCGCACCTCGTCGGCGGAGAGCGCCAAGTCCCGGCTGGCCAGGTCCTGCTTCATGTGCTCGGCGCTGGACGTGCAGGAGCCCTCGCGCCGCCCCGCCCGTGGCCGGTCATCCGCCCTTGACGCCAGCGTATCCTTCCGGCGACACCCCGGCGGGTGCCTCACGGCCACGCTCGACAGCGAACCCTCGTCGTGAGGGCGCGAGCGGGCGGCGTCCCTGCGGGCGCGCCCCGTGCACCTCGGTGGCGCGAGAGACCGTATTGCCGAGTTTGGACGGATGGATTATCGTCGTAACCGATCGGTGGGGGAACGCGGGCATGGTCACCCTTCAGTTGCACAGCCCAGTGTGGCATGCGGCAGTCATGGACGTCGCGGATGTTCCGGCGTTCGCCGTCCGCGAGACCAACCAGACCGGTCCGCCAAAGCCACGGCTCCTCGACCGCGTCCGCGAAGCGATCCGCACCGCCACTACAGCCGCCGCACCGAGAAGGCGTATGTGGCGTGGATCCGCGGCTACATCTTTCCCATCGAAAGGAGACGAAATCATGTCAACAAACACCATCCGGCTTCACCGAGTGCTCCGCGCGACGCCTGAGAGAATCTATCGGGCGTTCCTGGACGCCGACGCAATGGCCAAATGGCTTCCGCCAAACGGATTCACCGGCAAGGTTCACCACTTGGATGCCAAGGTCGGCGGCACCCACAAGATGTCGTTTACGAATTTCACCACGGGACATAGCCACTCCTTCGGCGGAAAATATCTCGAACTGGCGCCGCACGAACGCATTCGTTACACGGATAAATTCGATGACCCGAACCTGCCAGGGGAACTTCAGGTGACGGTGACCCTGAAGAAGGTGTCCGTCGGGACCGAGCTGAACATCGTGCAAGAAGGGGTGCCCGATGTCATTCCTCCCGAGGCTTGTTATCTCGGCTGGCAGGAATCGCTCACTCTTCTGGCGAAACTTGTCGAGGCCGAGATTCCAGATTAGCGTTGAGCGGGATCAGTTTCTTCCAAAGGTTTATCCAAAGGTTAGCGCCTAACGCGCTGCAGCGGACGGGCACACAAACCGTGCCCGCCGCTGAGCTTCGTCGTTAGCCGGACAGACGACAGGATGACTCCTGACGGGCGCGAGTGTCTCCGCGGAGGGTGGGCACGGACGGCAAGCTCTCGGAAGATGCGAGACCAGCGGCGCTGGCGCCGCGAGACCAAGCCGTGTCACCTATTGCAATGAGCAGCATGGCGGTTAAGGTGTCACGTCGCCACTCGCCAGCGTGAATCGACGAAGAAGATGGGTCCATATTGCCAATCCCAGCTTAGGTTAAACATCAGGGAGTGGTGCCCTCGAAGCGTGGCGAGAAGATGGAGGTACGGACATCATGACGGCGAACCTAGTGGCGCTCGCTGTGGTGGGCATCTTGGTTTTGGTCCTGGCCCACGCTTCGATTCGAATCGTGGCCGAATACGACCGACTGGTGGTGTTCCGCTTTGGCCGTACCGGCCCGGAGCTGCTCAGAGGGCCGGGGCTGATCCTGCTGATCCCGATCGTCGACCGGCCCGTGCGGGTCGACCTGCGCGAGCAGTTCATCGAGGTACCGAGCCAGACGACCATCACCAAGGACAACGCGCCCATCAATATCGACTTCCTGATCTACTGGCGCATCGCCAATCCGCTCGACAGCGTGATCAGGGTGAACAACTTCCCCGGGGCGCTCCAGGGCATCGCCATGACGACGCTCCGCGCGGTCATCGGCGACATCCTGCTGGATGACGTTCTGTCCAAGCGCGATCAGATCAACGATGTGCTGCGAGTAAAGCTAGACGAGCAGACCGAGCGCTGGGGCGGCAAGGTCACGACGGTCGAAATCCGGGAGATCATTCCGCCGCGCGACGTCCAGGATGCCATGAACCGGATGCTGAGCGCGGAGCGCAACCGGCGGGCCGTCATCACCGAATCCGAGGGCCAGCGGCAGTCCACGATCAACGTGGCGGAGGGCGACAAGGCCGCGGCGATCCTCCGGGCCGAGGGTGAGCGTCAGTCCGCCATCTTGCGCGCGGAAGGCTTCGCCCTGGCGCTCGACAAAGTCTTCGCCGTTGCTCAGACGGTGGATAGCAAGACGATGAGCCTCCAGTACCTGGATGCGCTTCGGGCGCTGGGCCAGAGCCCGGCGACCAAGTTTGTCGTGCCGATGGAGTTCACCACCATGCTGCGGCCCTTGATAGACCTGTCGTCGGCGGCTATGGAGCCACGGGCGGGCTCGACCGGCTCCTAGGGGGCGAGGGATGGCGTCAGCGCTGGTCGCGGTATGCGTGGATCCTCGAATCAATCACGAGTTGATACGGATTCAGGTGCGCCAACGGCTGGAGCGGTCGGGAATCCGAGCTGAGCGGATCTACGTCCTGAACGAGGTCGGGGGCAACCCAGGGGCGAACTTCCGCAACACCGTCCAGCTCCTCGCCCGCGCCGGCGACCCCATCGTGTTCTGCTCGGTGCTGCACCATGATGACTGCCTTTCAGCTCAGTCCGGGCTTCGCTCCGAGCTTGCCGTTGCCGCTCAGCAGATGGCGGCTGAGCTGTCACGCGCGAACGCGCATTCTCCGGTTCTTACTGGGCACATTCGTACCGAGAATAACCAACTCCTCTGGTCGGACGAGCCGGAGTGGCGTTATGTGCCCTTCACCTTCGGTGCCGGCGCGCCGGTGTCAGGCTCTGGACGAGACGTGCACGTCGCGCATTCTCAGAAACCCGGCTAATTCACGTTATTCGAACAGCGGCGGCGTGCGCTGAGGTTGGAGGTGAGCAATGAGGTACAAGATCGCGCTACCGCGGAAGTGGGACGCCCGCCCGCCGGCGTGGTAGCCGGCAAACACCCGCAAGGATTGGCTGATCCCGATGCTCGAAACCTTCCTTGAAGCGCCGATGAAGTCTCGGGGATGATCGCGGCTTCGCGGCGGCTTTGCCATGGCCGATTTCAAGCTCGCCCGGGTTCGGACAGCGGGTCGGGCTACATCGAGCCCGAGGTCCTCCCGCACCTGACGCAGGCGCTGCTCGATCGCGGGTACGACGAGGCCCACGTCCGGGGAATCCTGGGGGGAGAACTTCCTCCGCGTCGCGCGCCTCGTGTGGAAGTGAGGGACCACGACGCCGAACCCAGCCTCGGTCAGCCGGCCAGCGACTCGATCGCCCGCACCTCGTCGGCGGAGAGCGCCAGGTCCCGGCTGGCCAGGTCCTGCTTCATGTGCTCGGCGCTGGACGTGCCGGTCAGGGGCAGCATCCCGACGGCGTGCGCGAAGCGGAACACGACCTGGGCCGGCGTGGCCCGGCCGCGCGCGGCGATGCCGGCGACCAGCCGGTGGCGCAGCACTTCCGGGTTGGCGGTGAGGAGCGAGAAGCCCTGGTAGACGATCTTTCGATCCGTGCAGAACGATCGAACATCACGGTCCCAGCCGAGGCGGGCGAAGCAGCGGTTCTGGACGAAAGCCGGCGCCTCGGCGCCGGTGGCCGCCATCTGCTCGAGGTGTCGGAGGGAGACGTTGCTCACGCCGAGGAGCCGGGTGCGGCCGGCGTCGCGCTCCTTCACCATCGCGGCCCACACCCTGGCGTCGTCGTCGGTCCAGCCGTAGCCGGAGGCGGGCCCGTGCAGCACGTAGCTGTCGACGTGGTCGGCCCCCAGGTGCTCGAGGGAGCTCTGCATCGACTGGGCGACCTGCGTGGAAAGGTCGGCCGCGGGGTCGTAGGGCAGCCGGTGGTCCTGGCCGCCCTGGTAGGTGAACTTCGTCTGGAGGAAGAGGTCCGCGCGCGTGACCACGCCCGCGGCGTAGGCGGCGGCGAGCCCCTGACCGACTCCGGCCTCGAAGTAGTGCCGCCGCTGGTTGGCGGTGTCGATGCCCCGGAAGCCCATCCGGAGCGCGAGCTCGGT
>DASYQW010000181.1 GCA_036005065.1 Candidatus Methylomirabilota bacterium
GCCTCCACGAGGCTCCGGTACCAGGGGACGAGGCGCCGCTCCTCGCGTCGCACGCCCGCGTAGCCGAAGACGTCCCAGGCCGTCCCGCGCAGCCTGCGCACGCCTCGGAGGAGACGCAGCGCGGGAGTGAACCAGGGGCCGAAGGCGAGCTTCCGCCGGAGGCCGAGCGCGCGGAGCAGCGGCGGATGGAAGTGGTAGACGAGCCGGCGCGGCGCGACGAAGAGGCGGCGGGCCTGGGCCTGGAATCCGGGCTTGAGATGCAGCCGCGCGACCTCGTACTCGTCCTTGTAGGCCATGAGCTTGTAGAGCGAGCGGATCACCGCGTGGGTGATCTCCGCCTGCGCCCCGACCGCCACCCGCTCGCGCGCGGCCACCTCCAGGACGAAGTCCACGTAGGCCTCGGGATACCGGACGTCCTGGTAGTCGATCAGCTCGGCGACCCGGATCGCCAGCAGGCGGCGCGCCTCCGCGTCCAGGTGCGCGCAGCGCTCGAGCAGGGAGACGTAGGCGTGCGCGTCCTTTCCGGCGAGGCGCGCGAGCACCCCCGCCCGCTCATCCTCGAAGGTGCGGGGCGGAGGCTCCACGAGCGCACGGACGCGCGCGGGATCGGTGAAGGCCAGACGCCCGTAGCGGAACGCCTGGACGTTCTGGTCCACCTGGACGCCGTTCAGGCGGATCGCGCCCTCGATGCTCCCCGCCGAGAGCGGCAGCAGCCCGGCCTGATAGGCCACGCCGAGGGCCACCAGGTTCGTGGCCATGTAGTCGCCGAAGAGCGCCTCGGCAACCCGGCGCGCCTCCACGGAGACCCGGCGGGCCGGGTCGGTCACGCTGGCGATGGCGGCCGTCATGGCCTCGACCGGCGGCGTGAAGTCGACGTTCCGCACCATCTCGCCGCTCGGGAGAAGCGACGCGTTGATCACGACCGCCGTGCGGGCGGGGTCGCAGCGGTCGAGGTTCGGGCGGGTGGCCGCCGCCATCAGGTCGAAGGCCAGGTAGAGGTCGGCCTGACCCGCGCCGACCTTGTTGGCCCAGAGAGACTGGTCCGGCACGGCAATGACCAGGCTGGAGAGGACGGGCCCCCACTTCTGGGCGGCGCCCGTCTGGTCGTAGCTCAGCACCCGCCGGCCGTCGATCAGCGCGGCCTGGCAGAGTAGGGCGTTCACCGTGATGACGCCGGTGCCGCCGACCCCCGGGATGTAGATGTGATAGGGCCGGTCGCCTCGCGGCCGGCGCGGCGGCTCGGGGATCGCCTCCTCCCCGAGGACCGGCGGTGAGGGCCGGCGGTAGCCGGTCCCCTCCCGGGTCTCCACCGTGACGAAGGACGGGCAGTCGCCCGCCAGACACGAGTAATCCTGATTGCAGGAGGAGGCGTGGATCTGGGTCTTGGAGCCGAACTCGGTCTCCACCTTGTGGAGAGACATGCAGTTGGTCACGACCCCGCAGTGCCCGCAGTTCTCGCAGACCTCCTCGTTGATCACGACGAACCGGTTGGGAACGGGCAGCGTACCCCGCTTCTGCCGGCGCCGTCGCTCGTTCGCGCAGAGCCCGTCGTAGATGAACACGGTGACGCCGGGCTCGGCGGCGAGCTCGCGGAGGACCCGGTCCTGCTCGGTGACCGGGTAGACCCGCGCGGCCGAGGCGAGCCCGGCGCGCCGGTAGGCCCCCGGGGTCTTGGTGACGACGGCGATCCGCCGAACGCCCTCGGTCTCCAGGAGCCGCGTCAGCTCGGGGATGGGCTTCCCGCCGACCATCTCCTGGGCTCCCGTGTTGGCGACGTAGCCGTTGTAGAGAATCTTGAAGGTGATGTTGACGCCCGCCGCCACGCAGAAGCGGATGTTCAGGTAGCTCGAGTGGAAGAGCGAGCCGTCCCCGACGTTCTGGACCATGTGGCGGCGGTCGGTGAAGGGGGCGAGCCCGATCCACGGGAGTCCCTCGCCGCCGAGCTGCGTCATCGAGACGATGTGGCGCTCGGGCTGCTCGATGATCGAGGCGAAGGAGTGACAGCCGGGGCTCCCCCACGCCACCTGCCCCTCCAGGAGCCGGGTCGAGATGTTGTGCGGGCAGCCCGAGCAGTAGTTGGGCGTCCGCCCGGGCAGCGCCTCGTACGGGCGGGCCCGGATCGCCCGCAGCTCGGCCAGGCGGCCCTCGATCATCGCGCGGAGGTCCGGATGGTCCTCGGCCCGGCGGAGGAGCCGCAGCCCGAGCCGTTCCGCGACGAGATCGCTGTCCAGGCCGCCCTGAATCGGGAACAGGGGGGCGCCCGTCTCGTCGAACTTCCCGACCACGCGGACCCCGCGGGGGAGGCCGCAGAGCGCTTCCTTCACCTGGGCCTCGAGGAAGCCTCGCTTCTCCTCGATCACCACGATCTCCTCGAGGTCGCGGGCGAAGTCCCGCACCCGCTCGCCATCCAGGGGATAGATCAGGCCCACGCGGAGGAGCCGGATCCCGAGGCGCCCGAGGCCCGCGTCGTCGAGGCCCAGGTCGCGGAGGGCCTGGCGCGCGTCGGCGTAGCTCTTGCCGGCCGTCACGATGCCGAGGCGATCCCGTGGCGAGTGCACCTCCACGCGGTCGAGTCCGTTGGCCCGCGCGTAGGCGACCACCGCCCGGTGGCGCCCGTAGTAGAGCTGGCGCTCCGTCTCGATGTTCGTGCCGGGGAAGAAGGTGAAGTCGGTCGACTTCGTGAACGGCCGGCCCTCGATCGAGAGCTCGGGGATGACGATCCGCGGCCGGTCGGGGGCGACTTCGACAGTCGCGCCGCCGTCGGCCAGCTGTCCCACCAGCTTCATGGCCACCCAGCAGCCGCTGAAGCGGGACAGGGCGATCGCGTGGAGGCCCAGCCCCAGGAACTCACCGGTCGAAGCCGGGTACAGGATCGGCATGCCGTGGCTCACGAAGGCGTAGTCGTCCTGGTAGGGCATGGTGGAGCTCTTCGCCTCGTGATCCTCGCCGGAGAGCACGACCACCGCGCCGTGCCGGCTGGTGCCGGCGAAGTTCCCGTGCTTGAGCGCGTCGCCGCTCCGGTCCACGCCCGGCCCCTTCCCGTACCAGAGCGCCACCACGCCGTCCCACCGAGCGTGCGGATAGTGGTCCAGCATCTGGGTCCCACTGATGGCGGTGGCGGCCAGCTCCTCGTTGGCGCCCGGCACGTGCACGATGTCGTGCTCGGTGAGGAGTTTCCCCGCCTGACGGAGGGCGAGATCGTACCCGCCGAGGGGCGACCCAGGATAGCCGCTGATGAAGGTCCCGATCCGGAGTCCCGCCCGGCGGTCCCGCCGGTTCTGATCGATCGGGAGGCGGACGAGCGCGTGGAGCCCGCTCAGATAGACCACACCCTCCTCGCGGAGGTAGCGGTCCTCCAGCATGATTCCTGTCCCCGTCCGCCCCGTCATGGCTCTCCCGGTGAGAGGTTTCCTCATCGCGCCGGCTGCGCCTATTATGGCCGGTCCGAGCCAGAGTTCCAACCGGCCGGCACTGCCATCACCTGTCGGGACCGCGACTCAGCCGCGCCATGCGCGCCGCCGAGCACGTTGACCCCTCTGCGTCCCGACCCCTGGCGCCGCGGCTTCGGGTCGGTTATCCTCGCCGTGATGCGAACGCGGGCGTCCCGCGACACACATGGCGCGCGGGAGACGGACGGGTCGTCCCGAAGGGTTGGCGCTCGATCAGCAGGCCTTGCGTACGTCCACATGGCCAGGGGTCTCGCGTGAGTGCTCGGACCACACCCGAGCGAGCGCGGTAGGCTCGAACCCGCGGCCTCCTGCGTGACGCCGGCGCTCGAGACTGCGCGCCCTCGCGCGGGGGCGTGGTTCATCCGGTAGCCGAGGGTCCCGCGTGCAGTGTTCCCGGTGCGGGCAGGACAACCCAGCGCCCGCGCGGTTCTGCATGGCGTGCGGGACGGCTCTCGTCGGCATCTGCGCCGGGTGCGGCACCGCGCTTCCGACCGGCGCCGCGTTCTGCTCCGCCTGCGGCCAGCCCGTGGCCGCGCCCGCCGCCGGCCCGTTTCCGTCGCCCGGGACCTACACCCCCAAGCACCTCGCCGAGAAAATCCTGACGTCGAAAGCCGCGCTCGAAGGCGAGCGGAAGCAGGTCACCGTGCTCTTCGCCGATGTGAAGGGCTCGATGGAGCTCTTGGCCGACCGCGATCCCGAGGAAGCCCGGAAGCTGATCGACCCGGTCCTCGAGCGGATGATGGAGGCGGTCCACCGGTACGAGGGGACGGTCAACCAGGTCATGGGGGACGGGGTCATGGCGCTCTTCGGGGCTCCCCTCGCCCACGAGGACCACGCCGTCCGTGCCTGTTACGCTGCGCTTCGGATGCACGAGGCCCTCGCACGGTACGCCGCGGACCTGCGTCGAAGCCACGGTGTCGACGTCCAAATCCGGGTCGGCCTCAATTCGGGGGATGTCGTGGTGCGGGCCATCGGCAGTGAGAGTCCGGGCAGAACTCCCGCTCGCCGAGTATCCGCTCGAGCGGCGCGGGCGGGACCCACGCGCTCCAGGCCACCTCGCTCGTCTGGTGGCGGATCGGCCGTCCCAGCGCACCTCGTACACGGCGCCCCACGCCTGCCCGCCGGGTTCCCGGTACCGGTGCCGGAACAGAGTCTCGCAGTCCTCGCCGCTACCTTGCCCAGATCCGGGGAGAGGTCTTGTCGAGGAGCGGGTAAAATGCCCCCGGAGCGGCGACCCTCTTCGGTGGATCCGGAGGTGCGCCATGCGGGTCGAGAAGAAGCTAGAGGCGCTCGGACTGGTGCTGCCGGCACCGTTCAAGGCGCCTCCCGGCCGAAGCGTCGCGGGGCGATGGGTCCGGGTGCGCGGCGACCGCGCGTACATCGCCGGCCACTGCCCGCAGAACCCAGATGGCTCGATCGCCGAGCCGCTGGGCAAAGTCGGCGCCGACCTCACCCTCGAGGAAGCCTATCGGGCGGCCCGCCTGACTGCGCTCTCTATTCTCGGCAGCCTGAAGCGCGAACTGAGCGACTTGGACCGGGTCAGCGCGTGGCTGCGGGTCCACGGCATGGTGAATACGGTCCCCGGCTTCAGCCTGATAGCGCCGGTCATGAATGGGTTCTCGGACTTGGTCCTCGAGCTCCACGGCCCGGACGCAGGACACCATGCCCGCTCGGCGGTCGGGGCGGTGTCGCTCGTGTGGAACGTTCCGATCGTGATCGAAGCCGAGGTGGAGATTCGTGGAGCCGTAGCTGGCGAAGCGTGACGTCGCCGCCATGGGGTCGAGCTCGTGCCGTCCGCGGTCGAGCCGAAGCCTCTGACCCTGGTCGTGGACCAGGTCCCCCTGGAGGCGTTTCTCCGTCGCGTCCTCGCGGCCCTGGACCTGGCGGGCTTTGCCCTGGTCTACGCCTCGGTCGCCGTCCTGAAGCTCGGCCGCGACTCCGGCAGGATGGTCTGCCCGGGGCTCCCCAGCGTGATCGACTCGGCCTCCGCCCGCCGAATGAGGGAGGGCACGCGGCGGGGGGCGCTCGGGCTGCGCGCGGCGGCGGCCGGCGTCCCGGATCTCTCGGGTGTCAGATGCTCCCGGCGGCCTGGCTCCCGGGGAAGCCCGCGCGACCCCCGAGGTCGTGCCGGGCGCTGGGCACCGTGCCACACGGCGACGATCCACACCGTCTTTCCCTCGGCTCGATAGAAGAACCGATACGGCCGAACGATGACCTCGCGGTACGGAAGATCCGGAAACTCCGGAATGATCCTGCCCGACCGCGGAAAGCGTTCGAGTCGCCGCAGGAGTCGTTCCGCCTGCCGCCGGAACCCCCGGGCCGCTCCCGGGTCGGCGCTCCGGATGTAGGCCACCGCGGCGAGAAATTGCGCGCGGCCGGAGGGCGTGAACCGGACCTCCACCGCTCAGTCCTTGGCGAGCAACTCATCGGCCTCCGCCAATACGCTGTCAAGGTCGTAGCCCTCACCCGCCGCGATTTCCCGCTCGCCTCGGGCGAGCAGGCGCAGGAGCTGCCGTTCGTGCTCCGCGCGCTCGTAGGTCTCGACGCTGACCAGAACCGCCGCCGCCCGTCCTCGCTGCGTGATGACAACCGGCTGGCGCGACTCTCGGGCCCGTTTCAGCGCCGCCGCCGCGTCTTGCCGCAAATCGGTGATGGGGATGATGTCGGGCACCTTGACCATGGAACACCGCACCTCCAACGGTACATTAGAGCGTACTCCTAACGGCTCATTGAAGCAAGCTGGATCCGCCCCATGCCGCCGCTGGGTGCCTGACAGCATGGCCGCCACCCCCGATCGGCGACAAGCGGGTGACGCACGCGTTCTGGCTCGAGGGCGGGGCCTCGCGCCTCCTCTGTGACGGCATCCTCCGCGCCGCTACCGGGACTCCGCCACGCACCCGACGCCCTGGCGCCGAACCAGGTGTACGAGCTGCGGGTCGAACAGATGGGCGGCGCGCTCGGTCATCCGCCGGCCCCCGCAGCTGGGCAGAAGCCCCGGCCCCTTGCAGGAAAACGGCACCAGACGCTCGAACGCGCAGCCGTCACAGCGGACCCGGGCGAAGCCGTGAGCCAGGATGCCGCAGCGGAGGTAGGCCTCAAATTCGCGCCGGATGATCCCACGCCAGCGGCCCGAGGAGTTGGGGCTCGGACGT